>CAYSQZ010000001.1:0-43715 GCA_964433035.1 uncultured Pirellulaceae bacterium
GAGAGCTCCGCACAAGAGTACCCCGCTTAGGGCTGCTCCGGTTAAGGCCTGACCCGCTTCACGGCTCCCCCTCGCGGAGCTCACTCTCCAACAGACAGGAGTGCTAGTTTTATTCCGACCGCTGCGTTTAGTCAAACCTAAATTTTGACTCGTCCTGCTCCCTCCCTTGTTGCTCGAGGGCCGGACTCAGTGTGGTACCAGCAATTCGAACTTGTTCGAGGTGTAGCTGGTCCAGCCAACCCCGGATAGCCGCCTGGTACCGAGACTTGGTTTTATCCAAACAAATTTGCATGGACGGGATTGTGGACGATGTGCTCGGCGATTCGCTGAGAAATCGCGCCGATGGTCATATAAGGATTGACCCCCAGCGCAGTTGGAATCACTGACCCGTCGGCAACGTAGAGCCCGTGGTGAACTTGAGGCAGACCCGTGTTAGGGTCGATGTAGCCGCCGCCCTGGAGGTCGTAGACTTGCCCCAGGTGATTGGTCGGCCCGAGGTGTGGATTGTCGGACATACCGCAGCCACCAAGTGGATGAACCGTAACCAAATTGGGGCCAAAGGCTTTGAGGCGTTTGTACCGCCCACCGTGTGCCGCAGCTAGCCGCTCAAATTCCCCGAACACCATTTTGCGGTAGGCACTGTCTCTATGCCCTTCCCATTTGACTTGCCAACGCCCGTCTTTCTTGACCATCTTCCCGTTAGCCCCGTCATGCCCCATCGCCAGCATCACCATCGAGTTGTCCAAGTTCCGGTCGCCCATTAACGCTTTGAATAGCGGTGTGACTCCTTTGGGAAGACCAGCATCCTGAATCAGCAGTCGCCGGCGAAGTTCAATGTCGCGGTAAAAGTTAAGCGACGTTTGAACCGTTGGCCCAACTGGTCGGCCGTCAGGAGAAGGGTTAGCACCATAGCCCTTGATGTTGTTGCCCGGTGGAAGCCCAACCACGAACCCAACCAGGTCACCATTTCCAGACCAGTCGAACCCTAGCTTGGGCGAAAACTGGAAATTCGATGTTTGAGAATCCAGAAGAATCGAAGCACTGGCCGGACTGCCGGCTCCAACCACAACCATCTGGGTGTTGATGCTGACTGGGTGACGAGTAATTTTTTCATATTGGTCGTCGATGTAAGTCATATTGATTCGATAGTAGCCCTGTCGCTTTTCTATCGAAGTAACTTCACACTGTGTAAACATCTCAGTCCCATTGTGGCGGGCCACCGGCAGGTAGTTGTACTGCAGCGTGTTTTTAGCGCCAATGTTGCAACCAGTGATGCAGTCACCGCACAAAGTACACGGACGTTGAATCACTCCCTGCGGGTTTCGCATCTGATCGTCAAGGTATCGATAGTCGTACATTACCGAGATATTGGAGAGATCAAAAAAATCCGGGTTGTTGCTTAAGCGACTTGCTGCCAGACGCCGGGAACGGACTTTGGGAGTCTGGTCCATTGGGGTGCGGCTCAAGCTCAATGCCCGTGCAACTTGATCGTAGTATGGCCCGAGCGTTTCGATATTCTTGAGCGCCATCGGCCAACGCTCTTTTTGGAACACTTCCCGGTGGGGCCGCAGTGCGATACTGGCGTTGATCAATGAGCCCCCACCGAGCCCGCTGCCAGCGAGAATATTGACCTCGTCATTGAATTGAATGTTGAACAGTCCAAGCGGTTGGGTAACCTGTCCCTTGGTGGGACCGGAAATTAGAGCCCGAGAGTTGGCAAACAACTTTGGCAATTGATCGTTGAACGTGCCTGGTATCCACTCCTTGCCACGCTCCAGCATGCAGATCCTGACGCCAGGTCGGAGTTTTTGCGAGAGCTTGGCTGCTGTGATCGACGCTCCGTAACCCGATCCAATGACCACGACACCAAAGTGGATTTTGCTCTCGTCTTTAGCGGTCAAAAACAGTTCGCGAATTGGGCTCGAAAGCTGCCCGCCGAAATGGGCAAAGCTACGGCGATAGTCGTTCATCGCACGTTGCTTCAGCGGCGTCAAATTTCTATTAGGTTTCTTGCCTCCACCGTTGCCTCCACCGAGCTGAAAAAGTCTGCGAGGCTCGTCGGCAGCTGCTTTGCCCAGTTTGGACGCCAAACCCGCAGCAGCGCCGGCGGCGGCACCCGCAACGGCAGTTTTCAAAATCGAGCGGCGATTTGGGTTGCCGTTCTCATTGGGGCGCTTGGTTGGCCCGGCGCAACGATCGGGCTTAGACCTGCCAGGAAAGCCTGAGGCCGACTGCGATTCTGAATTGTGTTTTGGTTGCTTGGGCGACATTTCTGTGATACTTCCATGTCAGTCAATAGCGTTAAACCTTGCCCCGCAGTCGGAGCAACTATTCAACTCTTACCAATGTTTATCGTTCGTGACGGGTGTGCAGGTCGAACCGAAAGTGCCAAGTAAACGACTTGACTCGAGGCTTTGATTCGGAAACTGAGGAACAGCGAAACCTACACGCCAAGGATAGCTCTACCGGTTAGGAAAGCTTTGGTGGCAAGCGGCCTGGGCAAGTGCGTTAACCCACATTTTGCCAGCCTGATAAGTGTGATTGAGAGATTGAATGGGCAGCAAATGCCGGACAAATTCCAGGCTCTGATTGCTAAATGTGAGCCGGCGAGGCGCAGGTTTATGCCAAGGCGTTAGATCAGTAGCCCAAGGTTCTCCAACCTTGGGAAAGGAAAGGGCACAAGACACACAATCGGCAAGGGGATTGGATCAATCAGTTCATTGACACGAGGATCAAACCCTTTGGGTTTGATTGGTTATCCTGACCCAGGGTTCAAGAACCCTTTTTTTTGGTTATTGATTTAACCCTGTTGGGGTTTGAGGGACAAAACCTAGTTTTGCTTGAAACCGGAATCAGGTAGAAACCAATCGCGCGTCCCCGGGCTGGAATATACCGGTACTTGCCCTTGAGCATCAGGAAGTATACCAACGGTCACATTAGTCATGTGCTCTTTCCCGTTTCGCAGCAAAGTAACCTCAACTGTGGTATTGGGCGGCGTAGTTTCGGCCAAACGAAACAAGTCGCGAAACTCTTTGATTGGAATTCCGTCCCAGGTTCGAATGATATCGTAGCGGCGAATACCCGCTGCAAAAGCAGGTGAGCCCGAAACGACGGTTCTGAGCTTGGCGCCATCCAGATCGGGGAGCTGTAATCGAACGGCGTCGTCATGATTGACTTCCGCAGGAAGAACGCCGAGGTAACCTCGCGTGACTTTTTTGTTCTGGATCAATTGTTGGAATACGAACCGAGCTGTCGCGCTTGGGACCGCGAAACTGATCCCCTGGAATGTTTCACCAAAGATCGAAGTATTGATTCCGATGACTCGGCCTTGAGCGTCCACCAGGGGCCCTCCGCTGTTGCCCGGGTTTACTGCTGCGTCGGTTTGGAGCAAGCTTTGCTTTTTATGCTGCGGATCACCGGGACGATCTTTGCCGCTGAGGATTCCCGAAGTTACCGTTTGCTGAAAGCCATAGGGACTGCCGATCGCCCAGACGATCGAACCTACATCAACGTCATCGCTTTCACCCCAGGTCGCCGGGATCAGCTCGGGAGCGTTGATTTTCAAGACCGCCAGATCGCTGATCGCATCGGTGCCGATCAAATGAGCTTCGAAGCGACGGCGATCATGAAGCTCGACAAAGAAACGCGTCGCATTCTCCAACACGTGCGCGTTAGTCATGATGTAGCCATCTTCGGACATGATGACGCCCGAGCCCAGGCCGGCCTCTTCGAATCTGGCTTTGATTGCATTGATGCTGACCACCGACGGGCGAATTTTGTGAGCAACCAGTTGATATGCCCGAGAGACATTGTGAAGCGGTTGCTTCTCCAGCTGCACAACAGCGTTGTCGTACTCGCCCCGCAATTTTCCTACCGTGGCGGCGTAGTGATATTCCTGTACCAAGCGTGGGCCAATAAACCAGATCCCGCACATCAACGCCGTTGTGGCCAGCAGGAAATAAAGCCCACCCATCCCGCCGGGTGGTGGCTGACGATTTTGGTAAGCCTGCTGAGTTCTTCTTGAGGACTGATGAGAGTCGAGAGCATCTCGCTCGCCATGAAGCTGGTGCTCAGGTGCAGTGTTTGGCGAGTGGGGATTCCTGGGGCGGTAAACTGCCTTGGCGGAGTTGATCTGGTTAGCTTCCGGCGATGCTGACGGAGGCTTGGTGAAATCCCGCTTAATGCTTTTGGCAGATCGTTTGGCTGGCAAATGTCCCAGCGGTCGAACTGGAATCGATTTCTCGGTTTTCGGTAAGCCTTGAGGCCGCGGGTTTTCGAATCCAGAATCTCTTCCAGTTTCCATCGAATGAAATCCAATTCCAAGCGAAACAAGTAGTGTTTGATGTGCCTGATCATACTGACCAAGCGTCATCTCGATTATACCCCTGAAAGCTGTTTTGGATTCGTTTTTTTTCGCTTGGGTCCAAAAGACGATGGTATTAGCTTTGATTGGGCAGGATTTAATTTTTCAGTTGGTTATCCCAGTTGGTCATTTGGCTCGGTGTGGCGGGAGATTTATCGAATAGTTGTTTTAACGTAACAAAACTTGTTTTCATGCCAGTCGCGTTTTACTTGAACGAGTTCCGTTATTGGGTGAAGCTTTCTCGAACCACCAATTATTAAAACCGTTAAGCGAAACTCGAATCAAGGGCTCCTCGGCCGATGATCCCAAGGGTTACATCCGACGCGAAGGCGCCGACAGGAGCCGAATCTATTTTCTCGAATTCAGGCTTCAGCTTCCTCATCGAGCACGGTAACCCGAACTGATTTAATCTGACGGCGATTGGCTTCTTGAATATTGAACTGCACGCGCCCGATGGTCAACTCGTGCCCAGGTCGGGGGATCTCCTTGAGCTGATTCATGATCAATCCTGAAACAGTATCGAACTGGTCATCTTCGGGAAGTTCGACCCCCATTGTTTCATTGAGCCGATCGATGTGAACCCAACCCACCACATCGGCTTGATTGGGATTGAGAATCGTGATCGCCTTGCTCTGATCCTTATCAGTCTCGTCAACAATCTCACCGACGATCTCTTCAAGAATATCTTCGATCGTCACAACACCGGCCATGCCGCCGTACTCATCCTGCACGATCGCCATATGCGTACGGACGTGAAGGAATTTGCTTAACATCTCATCCAAAAGCGTTGTCTCGGGAACAAACAATGGATCTCGAAGAAGCTTTTTCAGAGGACGGCGCTTTTTCTCTCCGCGTAGTGATTCCCGAAGCAGATCCTTGGTGTACAACAACCCGACAATATTGTCGATCTTCTCCAGGTAAACCGGGATTCGAGTCCGTCCGGATTCGACAACAAACAGCACCATTTGCTCCCAATCGGTTGAGACTTCCAATGCGTCAACTCGTGAACGATGCGTCATCACGGCTACGACATTGTTATCGTCCAGCTCCATGACTCCTTCGATCATGTCACGGGTTTCCGATTCGAGAAACCCGTCATGTTCGGCTTCCGAAACCATCGAAAGAATTTCGTCTTCGAACGCTTCCTCTTCGTCGTCTTCTTCTTCATCCTGTCCGGTCGCCCGTGCAAACATCACCGTCACGATCCGACCGCCGACCATCAGCGGCCAAGCCAAAGCCGAAACGACCCACCACCAGCGCCACGTACGGAAAAGAAAATTCACAGCGCCGATTCTGGCGACCGCCCAGGGAATCCAGCTCACAGAAAACACGAGACAAAACCCAACCAGCATCACTACCCACGCGATTCGCCAGAAATCAAGCTCGCCAACTGGATTGCGGGCATTGAGCCAAAAAACCATCGATACGACAGCCAGCGCCATCGCGGCGGCTTGAAAGATTCCGGCTCCAAGATCAAGCTGATCCCGCAGATCAAAAATGCGCCCGAAGAGCTTCGACTGTTTTTTCTGTTTGCAATACTCTTCCAGTTCGTGCCACTGAATCTCGTTGAGAACAACCGAAGCGGTCGCGCTGAGCGTCGTCAATAGGTAGCCAATGATCATGCACCAGAACAGCAGGCTTGTCATTGCTGGGCCTCGCTTTGCCCCGATGTCCCGAGCTCAGAATCTTCGTCGCCCTCAACCCATCGATGCGTCAAACCGACCGACTTCAGGTACCTCCGCTCGGCGTCACGCATCTCCTGAGCATCGTCAGGGGATTTGTCATCGTAGCCAACCAGATGCAGTGTTCCGTGGACAACGTAGAGAAACAATTCCTGCTGCATCGTACCACCAACCTGGCTGGCAACGGTTGCTGCAGTATCGGTACTGACAATCAACTGACCATGAAGCTCCCCAGACGCTTCATCGTATTTGAGCACGAAGCTGAGAACGTCGGTTTCGTAGTCGTGCTGAAGATACTGCTTGTTCAGCTTGCGCATCGTAGGGTCGTCAACGATCGCGATACTGATTTCGGAGCTTTCGATTTGATGATCGGTCAAGATTGTGTTGACAATAGATATCAAAGGCTCACCATCGACAGGCTTGGCCTGCTGATCAGCAATTTCAATTTTGTAAGATTGGTGGGTCAAGTTTCTCTTTTAGCTTGTGACAGGCACTGTTTGTCAATTGTGAGCGGCAAGGCGCTAGCCGCCGGTTCGTTGCGTGTTAACTGGAGACTAGCGCCTTGCCACTGAGTCCAATATTAAATTGTCAGACACTACCTAGTGGTCTGTCAGATCTGAATTGACGGGTGCCATGTTGACGGGTGCCATGTTTACGCTCGCGTAAGCATGCTCACGCAAGCGTGAAGCATGGCACCCGTCTTGCTATTCTTTTCAGTTTTGACGGACCACTAGCCTTTAGTCGAAATCGAACATAAAGGCGTGACCTGGGCGTGTTCTAACGCATTGCGGCCACGAACATCTAAGCTGTCTGTTGCTCTGGATATTTGACCCGCGCGTGATACATCGCGTTGAGTGATTTTATCAAAGAAGCCTGAATCGTGAACAGTTGTTCAATCGTGATATTACACTCATCAAACTGCCCATCGTCGAACTTCTTTTTGGTAATCTTCTGCACCAAGTTCTCAATTCTAGCCGGTGCCGGCTCGCGCAGAGCACGGCTGGCACTTTCGACGGTATCAGCAAGCATCATCACGGCTGCCTCTGGTGTTTGCGGCTTGGGACCGGGATAGCGAAAATCGGCTTCATCGACTGGAGAAGCGCCCTCTTCATTCTGCTCTTCGGCGCGTTTGTAAAAATACTCGACCAGCGTCGACCCGTGGTGCTGCTCGATCAAGTCAATAATCGGCTTGGGTAAGTGATGCGTTCGAGCGATTTCGATCCCATCTTTGACATGGGCCAAAATGACCAACGTGCTCATCGTCGGCACCAAATCGTCATGCTTGTTGGGGCCGCCGGCCTGGTTCTCAATAAAATACTCTGGCTTGCGAAGCTTTCCGACGTCGTGGAAGTAAGCCCCGACACGGCACAACAAACCGTTTGCCCCGATTGCTTCGGCCGCCGCTTCGGACAGCGAGGCAACATTGATACTGTGGTTGTAAGTTCCCGGAGCACGTTGAACCAACTCTTTCAAAAGCGGATGGTTGGCGTCGCTGAGCTCAAGCAAACTGATGTCGGTTTGAATGTCGAACCAACGCTCCAGAAACGGCAGCAACGCCGTCATGACCAGGCCAGCGATACCGGCGCCTCCGGCAAACCAGAGCGCGTCAGTGACCAACGCCCAGCCGAGCGGTTGTCCGAGAAGATAATGGGCTGCAATGGCGGTTGGGAAAATGATTGCCGCAACGACCAAGCCGACGTTGACCAGTTTTGTTCGACTGCGAATCGTCCGACACATCAGTGCCGCTGAAGAGGAAGCAGTCGTCAAAATAATCAGCTCGCCCAAGCCAAACCCATGGGCCACGGTGAATGCCAACGAAACCAAAGCACCAAACATCAGCGCCAATTCCATGTGAAACGCAATCGCGATCGTCATCGAAAAAATCGTGATGGGAACAATTTCAGCTCGCCACTCGACGCTCATCGATACCAGCCAGGCAATCGTCAAAGTGATCAGCATCAAACCCAAGAGGATCGAAAACTGCCTGAGATCTTCCAGCAGGTGGCGATCGCGATAGTAAAGATACTGACAAGCCATTGAAAAGATGGCTGTAAACAACCCGAAAAACATCAACGAGCGAATCAATTTGGTCCCAAAGGTTTCGGTGGAAACCAACTGGGCATGCTCGGCTCGCAGTAGCTTGATGTCTTGATCGTCAAGCGGAATACCAGCTTTAACCCCGCGGCGCTCATAGTCCAATTGCTCAAGCGGATCTCCCGGCTCGATCAGTGTCATCACCGGCTCCACATTGTTGACAACGTCGTCGACACCGGACTTGGATTTCTGTTCGTCCCACTTGAGTGTTTCCGGTAGCTGGGGCTTGAACCAATCGAAAACCCTCTGGGCGATCAAATTGCTTTCGGGCAGTAGCTCCGACTCGGCTCCCAGTTCCTCAATCAAGCGAGTCTTCAAATCATCACTTACTTCTCCGATACGGACATCGGAAACTGTGACACGATGCCGATCTTCGAAATTTCCCTTTCGATAGATTTCGATCTCCTGCATATTCCCGGTGCCGATTTCGTGTGCCAGATCCTCCAGCAAACCGTTCTTGTCGAAATCCAAAAATGCCTTGGCAACCGCCGCTCGAATCGTTGCCAGTTCTTCATCGGGTCCGATCGCGTCGCGAAAGAGATTAAATGACTCCTCATCGGCGGCTGTCGTAGGATCATCATTGGCGTTGTCTGGAAAAAATTTAGACCAGACGTTAGCCTCTTGTAGCTCACCAAATGTTTTTTGCTTGATCTTAAACAAGTCGTTGATCAACGCCTGGCGTAGTTGCTCAAGCGGCTGAGAATCGTTTTCGTAAAAACAACGAAAGTTGCGTCGCTCACGCTCACGTCGTTCGTCAGTCTTTTTAAGATCCTGATAATCAAACGCGGTGTGGGCGTGCATGTCCCGCAGCGGTGCCTGGCGAACGCGATAGGAGAACGGCGGATCCCAGCCAAACATGACAACGTAGAGGATCAGCGTCGTGAGCGCACAAAGTCCGATTCGAGCCCAGACTTCACTGCTCTGCAGGAACTCTTTCGCTTTTTGGAATGAGCCTTTGGGCGCTGGAAGCATCCACCGATTTCGGCTCGACGAAGCGTTTGACATATTAGTTTATGGGTCTCGTACACGGGTATCACCGTGAGAAAGCGAATTGATGTTTCTACAATCGCTGAATCATTTTGCGACGAACCGACACAACCCAAGGTCAAGTCTTCCGCCCAGTGATAGTTTGAAGTCGTTGCTTAGATTCTAATTGCGATCTTGATCATCGTAAGCACGCACGATATCGGTAACCAGTCGGTGTCGAACGATATCTTCGGCTGACAAATGAGCCACCGCAACGCCCTCGATTTCCGGCAACCGATGCAACGCATCGACCAAACCGCTTTGGGTGCCACGCGGTAAGTCGATCTGAGTATGATCGCCAGAAACCACAATTTTGGAGCTGTTCCCCATACGCGTCAAGAACATTTTCATTTGCGAAATCGTGGAGTTTTGAGCTTCATCGAGAATAATAAAGGCTTCGTTAAGCGTCCGGCCACGCATATAGGCCAGCGGGCAGACCTCGATAACATCACGTTGGATCAACTGCTGGACTTGATCGTAGCCAATCATTTCATGAATCGCGTCAAGCAACGGGCGAAGGTACGGGTTAATCTTGGCTTGCATGTCTCCAGGCAAAAAACCAAGACTCTCACCAGCTTCGACGGCTGGTCGGACCAGAACGATACGACGCACATCTTGATTCTTAAGGGCTTCGACAGCCATCGCAACGGCAAGGTAAGTCTTGCCCGATCCCGCAGGGCCGACCGCGAACACAAGGTCGTTGGCTTTCATCGCGTCGACGTAGTTGGCTTGACCTGGAGTACGAGGGCGAATCTCACGACCCACTTGAAATGTCTCGATCGACTCGATCGATTTACGGGGAGCAGACTCTCCAGTAACTCTGGCGATCGTTTCATTGAACAGATCGGGAGTAAGATTCCCTTTTCGCCGAACAATCTCGGTCAACTGTTCGATCGCATCTGTCGCTTGGGCAACCGCAGCATCGTTATCACCCGAGATGCGGACTTGGCCGTTGCGGTGAGTGATACTCACATCGAATTTGTCTCGAAGACGCCGAAGATGCTGATCTTTGGCACCAAATAGAGGAAGAATAAAACTTGGTTCTACGGACGAGATAGTCGCTTCAGTCATTCATAAACGCGATGGCTTTTTTACATCGCACCTGAAACATGAATTTGGATCGTTGAAGCCTCGTATTTTCTGAAGTTTTGCTTCGAAGAATTCGTTTCTTCAACACTGTTGTATTATAGCTGCCTGCTTAGGACATGTGGCAACTGATTTGGTTCGGCTTAAAATTAGTGTTCGGATTATAACGATTCAAGTTGCCCAAAACAGCAAAAAGGACGCTATTGTGAGGTTTAGTTTTCTTCAAACAACCAAACAAATTTCACTCGACTTTTGAGAAATCAAAATTTGGAAGCTTCATTGACCTTCCTCGAGAAATCTCTCAAAGAGAGCTACCTCAAAACCAGGTAAAAATGGTCAGTGAAAACTGGATCTTAAAACTGATTCTTTTTGGCAGGCTTTTTTATTGATCCACAGGCCAGTGGCTTGGAGAATGTCGAAAGCTGAAATAACCAAGTTGACGAGTTTCCATGAATCATGTCTGCAGAATTGGTGTTGCCACATGGATGAGCTAGGATCAGTTTTTTGTTCACTCAATAAATAAAATCTAAATCTGGAATAAACTGCCATGAAAAAGCCACCGCCGGGAACCGAAGAAAAAGTTGCAAAAATGACGTTCGCGTCCGTTTATCCTCACTATGTTGCAAAAGTCGAAAAGAAAGGCCGAACCAATAAAGAGCTTGACGAAGTCATCAAGTGGTTGACAGGCTACGACAAAAAGAAATTGAAGTCCATGATTGAAAGTGAAGTCGACTTCGACACCTTTTTCAAAAAATGCAAACTCAATCCAAATGTTCACCTCATTAAAGGCGCAATTTGTGGCTACCGTGTCGAAGAGATGGACGACTCGTTGCTCAAAAAAGTGAGGTACCTCGACAAACTGGTCGACGAATTGGCCAAGGGCAAAAAAATGGAAAAGATACTTCGTGTCGATGAGTAGCTATTAGTTACAATTCGACATTGCCAACAATTTGGAACCACTGAAAAGAATGACTGCAACGCACGATGAATAATTGCAAACCAACCATTTGGGCGACTGCCTGGTTTTTGCTACTGCTACTGACAGTCTGTAGCGCTGAGGCTCAGGATGCTACACAGCCCTATGATGGAACATGGGAATCGCTGCAAAAGATGCCAGTGCCGGCTTGGTTTGACGACGGCAAGATTGGCATCTTCATTCATTGGGGTCCGTACAGCACGATAGGCTTTCGCAAAGGCGGTCGGGGCTACGCGGAACATGTCCCCAAATTGATGTACAAGGATCCGGACCACTACTTTCCAATTATCAAAGAACGTTGGGGAGCCGTGCCGCCAGAGTTTGGCTACAAAGATATCATCAACGATTTCAAAGCGGAGAAATGGGACCCCGAAGCCTGGGCTCAGCTATTTGAAGAGGTCGGCGCCAAATACGTTGTGTTGACCGCTGAGCATCACGACGGATGGGCAAACTGGGATTCGGATCTGACCCCGTGGAACGCCGTCGACAAAGGCCCCAAGCGAGATCTGGTCGGCGACCTTGGCAAGGAACTTCGCAAGCGAGGATTGAAATACGCTCCATCCACGCATCGCGAGCGCCATCAGACCTTTTTCTGCAAGAAACAATACGTCGTCAATCCAACACCACATCCAATGATTCTCGAAGAGATTAAACGCAACCCGGAATCCGCTTCGTTATATGGACCATTTGGTACGACCAAAGAGTTTGTCGATGACTACGTCGCCCGTTGGAAAGAAATCCAGACCAAGTACAAACCGGACATGCTCTGGATGGACGACTTTCCCATTTACACCCGCGACGGCAACAAAGTGCGTGCCGGAATCGCCAAGCCGGAAGTCCAATATCTCGACGATCAAGTCCGCAAGATGATCACGGACTTTATGAACGACGGTGCCGCCCGTGGAGCCGATGTTTACTGCAACAACAAGGGTGGGAATCGTAACTGGCCTGAAGGAGTCGGGTGTCTGGAAAAAGACAACCTGAAGCTGAAAATCATCGGCCCAAAGTGGCAAAGCTGCACCACGTTCGGCACCTCCTTTGGCTACCTCGAAAACGACAAGTACAAAAGCATCGAGGGCGTGATCCATGAGATGATCGAAGTCATCAGCCGCAATGGTAACTTCCTGATCAACATCGGCCCCAAAGCAGATGGCACGTTGGTTCCAGAGCAGGTCGAACGTTTGCAAGCGATGGGCCGCTGGTTGAAGATCAACGGTGACGCAATCTACGGCTCACGCTACTGGAAGCAAAGCGAGCAGAAGGCCGATCACCTTGCCTTTACGACCAACGGGAAGAACTTGTATGCCATCGTTTTGAAAAAGCCAACCCAGCCGTTGACGATCGGCGGTACATCTGATTGGCCTGCAGAACAAGTCAAATCGGTTCGGCTCCTCGGCAGTTCCTCGGAAGTTGCCTGGTCGATGACCGATGGCGGCCTCCAAATCACACCGCCTGCTGATCTTGGCGACAGCCAGTACGCCTGGAGCTTCGAAGTGGTGACGACTCAGGAGCAACATTTCCCTAATGCGATTGTGCGTAACGCCGACAAGGCACTCCAAGGCAGCAAAAAAGTTGACCTCGACGGAAACGCACCGAGCAAGAAAAAGAAGAAGGCAAAAAAGTAAAACCGACACGGTGACAACCCGGACAAGTTGAAATGGAAGAACTATTCCGTTCGCAACCAGCGTTACCGATTTGTTCAAGGAGCGCTTTACAACATGCAGCAGGACCCCGGTCAGAATGTCGATTTTACCGGCAGCCCGACGAGAGGGAATAAGTCCAAAAAGAATCAGAAAAAGCCCCCAAGATGAACAAACAATAGCCATGAAAAACATTGTCCCGATAAGCTTTGCCTTCCTGTTTTGGCTGTCTGCATCGACGCTCGCCTTGGCCAGCGATCCATCACTGTCGGCTCCAGACAAACCCAACTTCATCGTCATCATGACCGACGATCAGGGCTACCAGGATCTTGGCTGTTATGGCTCGCCTGAAATTAAAACGCCGCGACTGGACCAAATGGCCCAAGAGGGCATGCGCTTCACCAGCTTCTATGCTCAAACCGTTTGCGGTCCGGCTCGTGCGGCGCTAATGACGGGCTGCTACCCGATGCGAGTTCAGCGTGCCGATCATGATCATGGAAAGACTCCGCATCCAGCGATGGCTATGGATGAAATTACGCTCGCTGAGCTTCTCAAGCCGCTGGGCTACAAAACGGGCATGTCCGGCAAGTGGGATTTATCGGGACGAGGCGGCAAGCAGAAGACGTTCCGCAAAAAACTCAACCCCACAGCTCAAGGCTTTGACATGTCGTTTTGGTCACCCTGGAGCGAATCTAAAACTATATACCAAGCCGGTGAATTGACCGTAAAAAATACGCCTCGGGCTCAGGTCACCAAGATCTTTACCGACAAAGCAATCGAGTTCATTGAAGCCAACAAAGATGAACCGTTCTTTCTATACCTGCCGCACCCGATGCCGCACACCCCGTTGGCTGCGAGCAAAAAGTTCAAAGGGAAATCAGCGGGAGGGCTGTATGGCGATGTGATTGAAGAACTTGATTTTCATGTTGGTCGAGTTCTTGACACGGTTGAAGAACTGGGACTCAGTGACAACACCTACATTATTTTCACCAGCGACAATGGTCCTTGGTGGCTTCGGGGGGATGACGGTGGGCACTGTGAACCGCTTCGCAGCGCCAAGACCAGCACCTATGACGGCGGTTTGCGAGTTCCGTTTATCATCAAAGCCCCCGGCAAGGTTCCCGCAGGCTCGACTTGTGATCTGGTCTGTGCAGGTATCGACATCATGCCCACAATTGTAAAACTTGCTGGCGGCAAGGTTCCTGATGATCGAGTCATCGATGGTATCGACATTTCAGAGATCTTTCATGGCCAACAGAAGGAACTGGATCGTCCCTTTTTCTTCTATCAACACCAGGCGCTTCGTGCGGTCCGACAAGGCAGTTGGAAGCTGCATCTCACACACACCGAACTTGACCGTACCAAAGAAGGGGAGTCATGGCAGAGACACGTGCCCGAGAAAGACCGGCCCTATATCGAGGAACCGACGCTGTACAACTTGAAGAACGACATTGGCGAGACAACCAACGTTGCCAAAGAAAACCCTGATGTTGTTGAGAAGTTGATGAAGCAACTCGACTACGCAAAGCGGGACATCGGGTATCACGGCGTGATTGGCGAAAATGCCCGTCGCAAATACTAGTGGTCCAACCGACCTGAATTGACCGGAGGCTAATCCGGTTTGCTACGTCATTTCCAGATCGAAATCCTTGCACGAACTGGTCAATTCAGTTTTGACGGACCACTAGGCACTGTTGGCAATTCATATTGGTCTGAGCGCCTTGCCGCTCACAATTAACGAACAGTGCCTAATGAATTGCCGCCTTGGTGGGTTACACTGTTTGCCGATCAACACTAACAAGAAACTGCCAAAGACTTTGAATTCATATCGATTATAATTATTCTCAAAAGTGTTAGATTTCGAAATCCAACTACTAAAAAGATAAAGGCCGAACTTATGGATCGTAGAGAACTTATTCAATTTGTCGCCGGAACCGTTGCGGCATCGACTTTGATTAACACCAGTGCTGCCGCCGGTGCAGATGATAAAACCGTGCTTGAAGATGGATCAGTGATCCTGTTCCAAGGCGACTCGATCACCGACGCTCGACGTGACAAAAAGAAGTTTGCTGAGCGAGCTAACGATTCTCGTGCACTCGGTGATGGTTATCCATTTTTGATTGCCGGCCCAGTGTTGAAAGACAATCCAACCAGTGGTTACAAGATTTTTAATCGCGGGATCAGTGGCCACAAAGTGCCGGACTTGCAAAAGCGTTGGCAGAGAGATTGCCTTGAAATGAAGCCGGCTCTTTTGAGCATCTTGATTGGAGTCAACGACATCTGGCACAAGATGAACGGAAAGTATGATGGGACGGTAGACGATTATCGCACTGGCTTCACAGCCCTATTGGCCGACACCAAAAAGGCACTACCAGAAATAAAACTGGTGATTTGCGAGCCGTTTGCACTTCGTTGCGGTGCCGTGAAAGACGCTTGGTATCCTGAGTTTGACCAACGACGTGCGGTGGCTGCCGAAGTCGCCAAGGCCGCCGGCGCGATCTGGGTTCCCTTTCAAACGATGTTTGACACTGCAATTGCTCAAGGAACCAAAGCCCAATACTGGGCTCCAGATGGTGTCCATCCGTCACTCGCCGGCCATACTTTAATGGCCGAGACATGGCGAAGCTGTGTAGGGGTTTAGTCTAAAAAAGAAAGCAGCAATGCCCAAGAGATGTGGAAACGATTCCAAACGCTTAAGTTTTCCTTGTCTCCCGGCAAAGCCGAATTCATTCAACCAGTTCAAGCGTCTGCCACAGACTTGGGTCTTCGGAAATTGGCAGCTCGGGACCTACGGCAAGCGTTTGACATCCCAATTCTCGATCTACGACCGAGAAATTAAAACCGATGTTCCGCTGCTCATTCACGTCCCAGCCGTTGAGCGCCTTGCCAGGTATAAACGCACTTAGCTTGTAACCCGTCTTGGTAACTTTGGCATTCAAGTCGATCTTGTGTCGATTGATTGATGGAGAATCGTCCTTACTACGATTGATTTTTAACATGTTCGCCAGCGGCTCCTCCCCATCGTCGCCACCACCGGAGGGCAGCAATATAAACCAATGGCAGAATTTGGACGCCCGGTGGACGTTGTGCGTGTCTCGGGTATCAATCCAGATTTGAACGCCATCGCTATCAAGCAATTGTGATTCGCGACACCACAGTGATTGCTCCTTCTTGGAGATTTCAGCTTGTATGAACAAGCCGTCTTCGCACCAACCAACTCTAAGTTGAGCAAACTGGAACTGCCCTTCAAAGCTCCCAAAGTTTGGAAGCACATATTCGTCTCCAAGCTCAAATTTGGTTTTCGACTTGGATTTGAATTCGCGGCAGAGAATTTTGTACCGAAACAGGAGGTTCTTCGGGACTTGGGCTACGATTGAATTGGACATATGCAACTCGGGTTTTGGATCGCGGGGCCGGTCTCAACCGGGCTCTGGATCAAATTATCTGCAGTGAAAAACAATAAACAAAAACTGCTGCATCCCGTTCGGCAAAGTCGACCGTCTCGAGGGCAGGGTGAAATCTTCGCGGTTTACGTTGATTTCAAAACTTTAACTCAACATCACGCCGGCAACGATTTGGCGTGCTCACTCAAGAACACGGCAAGTTCCTTGCTAGTGACCTGTTCAATTTCTTTAAAACTCATCCGTACGACATCAAGGTTGTCTTCTGAAGATACCGTCGGGTCATCTGCCAACTCGGCAACCTGCCCGGCAGTCACGCTGTCTTTGGGGCCGGCGACCTGCAACCAAACACCATCAGGTCTTTTGGTTTGAATGCTGACCCAAGGTTCCTTTTGCTGCGGCAAGAAAACATGGACCTCCTGCTTGTTGTTCCAAAGAAACTGCCCTTGCGGTGCGGCTTCCTGGATCACAGCATGCAGCACCTCAAGCACCTCCGGCTTCCACTTGATCTTTCCCGGATCAAAACCCTTACGCATGAAATGCCACTTTTCGCCAAGCTTCGCCCACGGCGTCTCATCCTCCAGCTTGACCGGCTTGGTACCCTTTTTACTTAGAAAACTGTTGATCGCTTCATCAATGAATTCCCAAAAGCCAGGGTGATCAATCTCGGCCAAATTATTAGCCCGAATTTCAACCTCCTGCCAGGAAGCTTTGCCCGTGGTCAGCTTGACTCGTGGCGCGTTTCCGTAAACCGGGATATCCTCCAGATCATTGGGGCTGAGCAACGGAATCCTTTCGACCAGCTCCTCACGTTTAAATGTTTTTGGCCTGACGCGGAATTTCATTTTTAAAAACCACGGGTCACCTGTCAGTGCTCGAAAGAAATCGCCCTGCCGCTTGGTCGTGCCGAAGATCTCGACCACCGCGCGGTCATCCCATTTCGTTTCAGCAAACCCTTCATGCTGCTGAATATAATCCACAACTCTGGTCAGGATCGCACCTTCCCAATTGACGGTCTCGCCAAGTTTCCCAACGCGGTCCTGAGTATGCCACTGACGACCATCGGCTTCCCAAGGCATTTTGGCGTTGGCACCGACGTCTTCGATGTCGAGATCACCCTTCTTCCAGCGATCATCTTTAATCGGATCGTAAACCTTGCGAGCCTTGTAAGGATCGGACTCCAGCACCTCAATCAACGCCTCGCCAGTCCACGAGCGCGGCATACCGGCCTTACTTTTGCCGGTCTTGGAAGCCGCCGCCAAAGCTTCTTTAGCGTAGTCGACCACCATTTCTGGTGTACCTTGAACGACGATCTGCCCACCGTTGGCTCCCGCCTCGGGACCAAGGTCAATCACCCAGTCAGCCGCTTTGATCAAATCAAGATTGTGTTCGATCAAGACGACCGAGTTCCCCACGTCGACCAAACGCTGAATCACATCGAGTAATTTTTGCAAGTCGTCAAAGTGTAAACCGGTTGTTGGCTCATCGAGCAAATACATCGTCCGACCAGTGTCGGGCCGAGCCAGCTCAGCCGACAACTTGACCCGCTGAGCTTCTCCACCCGAAAGCGTCGGGGCACTTTGGCCCAGCGTCACATAGTCCAGCCCAACATCACAGAGAGTCTGCAAAATACGGCGGATTTTCGGAATGTTATGGAATAGCTCAACCGCTTCACCACATGACATTTTCAGAACATCGTCGATCGTCTTGCCTTGGTAACGAACGGCAAGCGTCTCATCGTTGTAGCGGCGTCCCTTGCAAGCTGAGCAAGGAATCCAAACGTCCGGCAGAAAGTGCATTTCGATGCAAATCTGGCCGTTGCCAAAACACTCTTCACAGCGACCACCAGGAACGTTAAAGCTGAATCGCCGCGCCGTAAAGCCACGAATCTTGGCGTCAGGCAAGTGAGCATACAACTCCCGAATCGAATCGAAGGCACCCGTGTAAGTCGCCGGGTTGGACGATGGCGAATTACCCAGCGGCGTTTGGTCAACGCGAATCACTTTGTTGATATTCTCAATACCGCGAATACCTTTGTGCGCACCGGGCGTTTGGGTGGAGCGATGCAAGCGGCGCGAAAGCGCCTTAAACAGAATGTCGTTGACCAGTGAGCTCTTTCCACAACCGCTGGGGCCGGTAACAACCGTCAGCGTTTCAAGCGGGAACTTCACCTCGATGTCTTTGAGGTTGTTGTGCCTCGCTCCAACGACATCCAGCGTCGTAGCCAGGGTCGTCGATTTTGCCAACGCTGCCTTCTTGGTTGTCGCTTTCTTTTTTGAAGCCTTCTTTTTGGCTTTCTTTTTAGTTGCCTTCTTCTTCGACTTCTTGGCTGGCACGTCCAGCGACAGAGCAGGGCGACGGTTGGACGGAATCGGAATAGCTTTTTTGCGACTCAAATAAGGTCCGGTCACCGATGTTTTCTTCTTGGAAACCTGCTCCGGCGAACCGCTGGCCACGATCTCTCCGCCACCGGTACCGGCTTTGGGGCCAAAATCGCAAACCGCATCACTGTTCTCGATCACTTCACGATCATGCTCAACCACAATCATCGTATTGCCAAGATCACGCAGACGATGCAGCGCTTTGAGCAAGCGAGAATTGTCGCGCGGATGCAAACCGATCGTCGGCTCGTCAAGCACGTAAAGCACACCGCACAAACCGCTTCCTAACTGACTGGCCAAACGGATACGCTGAGCCTCGCCGTTGGACAACGACGCGGCCGTTCGGTTGATGGTAATGTATTCCAAGCCCACATCGTTGAGAAAGTCGACGCGACTGACGATCTCGCGGATCAGCTCGCCGGCAATTTTTTTCTCGCGGGGGTCGAGCTTCCACTTCTTTAACGTCTTGGCCAGAACCGACAATGGCATTCGGCAAATCCCGTCGATGGTAATATCGCGGAACCGAACCGCCGATGCATCGTCCCGCAACCGGCTTCCACCACAGCGTCCACACTCGACTTCGCCGATCAACGACTGCATTCGCTGACGAAGCTGCGCCGACAACCGCGAAGCCTCTTCCATCGTTGGATAGACGCCTTTGTACTGAAACGAAAATTTGGCTTCGCCTTTGCTGTTGGCAACTTCAAACCAGCGATCGCCTGTCCCGTAAAACACCATTCTGCGGTGGCGGGCTTCCAACTGGACAAACGGAATGTCGATCGGAATCCCGGTTCCCGTCGTCCAGGCTTTGAGCATCGCCTGGGAGATCTTTGAATTGATGTTGGGCCACAAGGAGATCGCGCCCTGGGCCAACGACAACTCGGCATCGTTCATGATCGCCGACGGATCGGCACCAACCTGCGTTCCAATGCCTTCGCAATCCTGGCACCAGCCCAACTGACTGTTGAACGAGAAATTATGTGGCGTCAACGCGTCAAAACTTCGTCCGCAACAGGAGCAGGATAGATGTTGGCTATGCTTAACAGTCCGCCAGTGCTTCTCAGGAACTTTCTCATTTGTCTCGGCAAGGTGCAAGACGCCTTTGCCGATCGCCAATGCCGACTCGACACTCTCAGCGATCCTGGCACGAGACTTCTTTTTCACTACCAAGCGATCAACCACGATTTCCACGAGATGCCGCTGGCGGCGATTGATCACAGGAACTTCGTCGACCCCAAACGTTTCTCCGTCGATGCGAACCCGAATGTAACCATTGGTCCGTATCTCTTCCCACAACTGCTCGTAGGTTTGATTGGTATCGAGCACGATCGGAGCCAGCAAAAGCAAGCGGGTTCCTTCGTCGTATTCAAGCACACGGTCAACGATGTCGTCACTGGTCTGAGTTCCAATCTCCTGATCACAATCCGGACAATAAGGCGTTCCCAATCGTGCCATCAGGATTCGCAAATAATCGTACACCTCGGTTACCGTACCCACGGTACTTCGCGGCGTGGAGCCAAGATTTTTCTGCTCGATCGCGATCGCTGGCGAAAGTCCTTCAATCATTTCGACTTTGGGCTTCTCAAGCTGATTAACAAACTGCCGCGCATATGAACTCAAGCTTTCAACATACCGCCGCTGGCCTTCGGCATAGATTGTGTCCATTGCCAATGAACTCTTGCCGCTACCACTGGGACCACAGAACACCGTCATTTTGTCGCGGGCGATGTCGATGTCGACCGAGCGAAGACTATGCTGATCGGCACCTCGAACTTTGATTTCGGTGGCCTGGACTGGCTTTTTCGACTTCTTCTTTGACGGCGGAATAATTTCCGGCTTGTTGGCCAAGGCCTTTTTCAGCGCTCGTCCGGTGTAAGACTCTTTGCAGGCCGCGATGTCTTCGGGTGTTCCAGCGCACACGACCCGACCTCCGCCCGATCCACCTTCGGGGCCAATGTCGATCACCCAGTCAGCGGTCTTGATCACGTCCATGTTATGCTCGACCACCAGGACGGTGTTGCCGGCTTCGACAAAGTTTTGCAGCACGCCCAGCAACATCGAGATATCGGCAAAGTGCAAACCAGTTGTCGGCTCGTCAAGCAGATACAACGTCTTGCCGGTACTTCGCTTGACCAACTCACGAGCCAGTTTGATTCGCTGAGCCTCACCGCCGGAAAGCGTAGGTGAGGGCTGACCAATTTTCAGATAGTCCAAACCGACCGCGGACAAGGTTTGCAGCTTGCTAAACACTTTGGGAATATTCTCGAAGAACTTCATCGCCTCTTGAATATCCATGTCGAGAACTTCGGCGATCGACTTATCGCGAAATTTAACCTGGAGTGTTTCGCGGTTGAAGCGTTGACCTTCGCAAACCGGGCACGTCACCCAGACATCAGCCAGGAAATCCATTTCGAGCTTGTTGGAGCCATTGCCTTCGCAGGCTTCACAGCGGCCACCTTTGACGTTGAAACTGAACCGCCCCGGCGCATAACCGCGCGTTTTGGCTTCGGGCAGTTGTGTATAGAGCTTACGAATTTCGTCGAACAGCTTGATGTACGTTCCCGGGTTGGAACGCGGCGTTCGTCCGATCGGCGACTGGTCAATCGCGATCATCTTGTCCATCAATTCAACATTCTCAAGCTCATCAAATTCGCCAGCCTCACTGATCCCGCCATTGAGAATCTCACGAAGTTCTTCTTTGACGATATCGTTGATCAGTGAACTCTTGCCACTACCGCTGACGCCAGTGACGCAGACAAATTTGCCCAACGGGATCTCAACATCGATGTTCTTTAAGTTGTTGTGACGTGCACCTTTGACTCGGAACACCCGTTCTGGCTCGACCTCGCGGCGTTTGGGAGGAACTGCGATTTCCAAATCCCCCGAAAGGTACCGCGCGGTCAGGCTCTTTTTGGATTTAATGATCTCCGACGGATGGCCCTCGACAACGACTTCGCCACCACGCACACCCGGGCCAGGCCCAAAGTCGATCAGGTAGTCGGCCGCCCGCATCGTTTCTTCGTCATGCTCAACCACAACGACTGTGTTGCCGAGGTCGCGAAGATGCTGAAGCGTTTCAACCAGACGATCGTTGTCTCGCGAGTGCAATCCGATCGACGGCTCGTCGAGGATATAAAGCACTCCCACCAGACCGGCACCGATTTGGCCGGCAAGCCGAATTCGTTGGCTTTCACCACCCGAAAGTGTTGGGGCGGTTCGATTGAGCATCAAGTAGTCCAAGCCAACATTGAGCAAGAAGCCCAGTCGGTTTCGAATCTCTTTGAGCGGCTCTGTGGCGACGAGTTGTCTTAGATCATCGAGGACCAAGCCACTGAAAAATTCATGGGCGTCAGCAATCGAGAGATCGCAAACTTGAGGCAACGACAGACTTGTCTTATCCTGAAATTTATCACTGGAGGTTTCCAAGCGAAAATTTCTGGCCTGTTCATTGAGCCGGGCTCCGTCGCATTCGACGCAACTGATCTCAGCCATCGACTCTTCGAGTTTCCGGATCCGGGATGCACCGGTGGTGTTGCGATACTTTTCGTCAAGCTCGGAGACGATCCCTTCGAACTTACCGCCGTATTTCATCGGCGAGCTACCACCTTTCCAGGTGAACGTGATATTGAGGTCGCCGGTTCCGTAAAGCCAGACGTCTTGTTGCTCTTCGGTCAGGTCTTCCCAGGCGGTCTCGAGCATCGTGCCTTTTTCGAGCTCATGTTCTCGCTCATACGTGTCGGCGACGCCCTGGTAGATGTGGCACTTCCATCGTCCGAGGTTTTTCCATTTTCCCAGCAGGTCAAAACAACCCTGCTGAAACGACTTAACCGGGTTGCTCACCAGCATGTCACGATCAAAGGTGAACACCTCGCCCATCCCGTCACAACCGGGACACATCCCTTGAGGACTATTGAAGCTGAACATTTGCGGCGTGGGAGCAGAGAAACTGATCGCACACTTGGCACAGGCATAGTCAGCAGAGTAAACGCGGTCCCGCTGGTTGGTGACGGTCTTCCGAGCCCGCGACTTGCGTTTGGTTTTTGCTTTCCCTTTCCCTTTCCCTTTGGCGGGCGCTTCTTCGACTTGGTCCGCATCGGCGTCGGGCGCAACTGGTTGAGCTGGCTGCTCCGAATCTTCAGTTTCATCCTCAGTCGCGACAATCAACGTCCCGCCGCCGACCTTCAGCGCTGACTCAACGGACTCAGCAACTCGAGCACGGATGCCTTCTTTGGCGGTGATGCGATCGATAACGACTTCAACGTTGTGGCGTTTGGATCGGTCGAGGTTGATTTCCGAGCCGAGAGACATCATCTGGCCGTCAACACGTGCGCGAGTGAATCCCTTTTTGAGCAGATCAGTAAACAGGTCGCGGTGCTCACCTTTTTGCATGCGTACAACTGGCGCAAGCATTTCGTAATGAGTACCAGCGGGGATCTGCATAATGCTCCCAACGATCTGGTCTTTGGTTTGGGCTGCGATCGGCTGGTCGCATTTGGGACAAAATCCCTGTCCGACACGGGCATAAATAATTCTCAAGAAATCGTAAATTTCTGTGATCGTACCCACGGTACTACGTGGGTTGTTACCTGACGACTTTTGAGAAATCGAAATCGAGGGGCTCAAACCAGAGATCAGGTCGACGTCAGGCTTGGGCATTTGCCCGAGAAACTGACGGGCGAAACTGGAGAGGCTTTCGACGTAACGACGCTGGCCTTCGGCAAAGACGGTATCGAAAGCGAACGAGCTTTTCCCGCTTCCACTGACTCCCGTTAAGCAAATCAGCTGATTGCGAGGAAGAACAAGGTCAACGTTTTGAAGGTTGTGTTCACGGGCACCTTTAACAACGATATCCGAAGCAGGCATAGAGGCAGAGTCTTGGGTTCAGAGTTGAATTTCGAACGTGGTATTGTACGTCTCTTCGGACCAACCCCCAACAGCCAAAGCACTAATTCATCGTCGTGTTTTTCGCGCGATTGAGCTTGACATTTTGGGCGCGATAGAGTTGGCGATGCCAATGACCGGGGACAATTACTTGCGTTTATGAACCTACCGCTCTACCGACTCAGGAGTATCGATAGCATTTGCTTGGCTGAGAACAGATTCAATTTTTGAAATCAGCTCCAACCTAATGGCCGAAGCATGACCTGCGACCTCGCGTTGTCGAGTTTCATATTGGGCTCGACCTTCTGGTGTTTCAATCTTGATCGGTGGATACTGCTGGCCGTCATCTAGCTCGGACAAATCATACGGACTGGCTCTCATGTCAATTTCGCGGGCCCACATGGCAAGCTTGAAGCACCGGAAGAGCAGATCGCTTCCAATCCACGGCATCGAGCGAAACGCCCATTTGTACAAATCCATATTGGCATGAATGCAGCCCGGTTGCTCCTGATTGGGTCGGTTCTCCAGTGTCGGCTGGGTCCGATTCAAAGGCTTGGCATCGATGGCGTAAAATCGAAACGCATCAAAGTGGGTGCAGGTTAGCGGGCGACTTTGGACAACCGCATCTACTTCGGCTTGGCTTAAGCGAAGCTTGGTCGTCTTCTCATGCCGAACTTCCTGACCACGATAGACCATCGCCCATTCGTGCAAACCAAGGCAGGAAAAGCTTGGACGCTGATGCTCGGTTCGCTTGAGCAGGTCCAGAATCCACGCCAAACTGTTTTGCAGTTGGGGAGCCATCAAGCCTGGATCACAAACAAGATCGTTTTGCCCAACCTCTCGATAAGCTTGCCGCGAAAACTGTCGCTTGCGATGGATTGGAGCCGCCGCGTTCTCAAGGCGAACTCCCACACCGGGATGCCAGCTCTCAAGTTTCTTTGGAGAATACCGGTAGTAGACAAATAAAAAATCTTGCACCGGATGCGATCGCCGGGCTCGGCGCCGCGTTCGGAAACTCTCTGTCCATTGTTGCATCGACTGATAGTGAGTCTCGGCAAGCGCCAGCCATTCCGATTGAGCCAGGCTTGGCCCTAAAATTGTCATAGTCGCCTTTCGCTCCAAGGCCTCGCAGTAACCGATGATCAGTACTTACCCATTGGCCCGTCGTACATTCGCGATTCTTTCTGTAGCTCGACAAGCATCTCGTCGATACGCTCGCGGATCTCGGCCATCAAAGGATCAAACTCAGCGCTACGATCTCGCTTGGTAGAGACTTCGATTGCTTCGCCGACATCAAGAACGACTTTGAGATTCCCATGGATCCGGCATTTATCGAACAGGTCCTCTTCAAACTTTTCAATCGTTTCAAGGATTCGATCGACAGACTTGAATTCAGTCACATACTGCTCAGGATAACAGTCGATTTGCTGAGCCAAATAAGTCCGCTCCAGGTGCTTCCAGCGCCGAGCTCGCTCAACTCGATCAACTTCGTTGCGACTGAGCTCCGGGAAAATCTTCATACGAAGGTTTTTAACTCTGGCTTGGATCCCTCCATCGGCAACTGCGCCAAGCCATTCTTCTTCCAGTGGTCCAAGCAAATGATTGACCATATTGGTTTGCCGATCTCGAAGCGTCGTCCCGGGCGCCGAGCGAACGTCGTATTCAAGTTCTTTAAGCGTCAATATCGCGTCGCCGACTTTGACGATCCGGTCAATCAACGGAACACTTGGATTGGGTGTCCAGCTAAGCTGTTTCTCAATTTTTGTGAGCACGTCATTGGCAACCTTCTCGATATCGCCCTGATAAAAGTACTTGATACAAATCGGATGGGCCATAACTTTGCCGCCTTGCTTGGCACGTCGCTTGGCAGCCGTCCTGGCGATGAAGGCAGGGCCTTCCATAAACGCCATTAACCGATCGTTGGTTCGACTGGTTGAACCGGCCGGAAAGATCAACAAAGGACGCTCGGCTTTGACAAGAACGTCGATCGCGTAATCAACGGCTTTGCGATCAAGGCCTTCGCGGTTAACACTAAACGCGCCCATCAGTCTGACCATAAACGTCTCAAATGCTGACTGGTTGAATAAGTGCCAGCTCGCCATCGTGTACATCGAAACGGGCGTCTCGCGACAAATATGGTACATCGAAATCGGATCAGTAATGCGCGGATGATTGGGCGCCAGTACGACGCCATGTCCGGCATTGATCGTCTGGCGCAAGCGATCCAGATTTCGACACTCGTGATCCACGACCCCGTGGTCTTTTCTCAACAGACCTTTGAACTTACCGATCTTGGTCAGAAAACGCTGCGGCCAGTGCCAAGTGTATGGCGGGACGAAACTATACGGCTTTTCAATAAAAATGTTATGCATTGACGGGAGCGAATTTTAAACCAGCCAGAATTTGGACGGGTTCGATCACGAAACCGAACCTCCAGATATTTTTATCGGTACTGACAGCCTCCAGGCACAGGCTTAATCTAAATCTTGCGATATTGGAGATTCTCCGAATTTCTGAGTCAATTCCAGAAGCTTTCGATGGCAAAACTGGTTCATCAGAGTCGCCAATTCCGCACGCATCGAGTAGGAATCTCCAAGGGATGGGCAACGCAGCGAGAGCCCGATTCGCGCTCTCCATCCTGCCGGGTTCAAGTTTTTTGCCCCAAGATAAGGACTTGCGCAGATCCTTAGAAAACATATCGGCCATTTACGGACTTAGGTTAAGGCATTCGATTGTCCGGTTGCGACTCTTCGGTAGGCTCTACTCTTGGGACACCGAAAATGATTTGATCGAGAGTGCGCCCTTCTTGACCATGAAGCCGACTGCGCCAGTAACATTGCTTTTGGACTTCTCATAGTTAATGTGTCCTGTTCTATCTCCATTGACCGAACTCCTGACCAACATTGTGCTGTCATTCTTCGGATGTTTATGCACATAGAGCTCCAGCGTAAAATATTCGCCAACATCAAATGGGTCATTATTTCCAGTGTTGCCCCTGAATCCAGTGCGCTGCCCACCTGCGCTGATCTTTCCTTCGGCGAAGTGAATCTTGGATGTAACTCCCGTCCATTTTCCGTTTCTTTGTTGAGCGTTTAGGATAACGTAAGCTTCCGTCTCTGCGGCCGCCGCCACTTCAACGACAACGGTAGGCTCTTGGTAGTCGGTCTTTTTCGTGAGCACAATGTTTCCGTCCTGAGAAGCAGAAATAATGAGCCGGTCGTCTTTGATCGTTACGTTCTTAGGCCATGTTACAGACCAGTTTTCCCCTTCGAACGCTGGATCAAAACCGAGATTCTTTGCGTCTCCTTTAACCTTCCCTCTCTTCAATTTTTCAAAAAATGTATCGCGCTCTTCGAGAATCTTGGCCGCTGCCGCAAAGTCCTTCATCGGCGGCTTTCGGTATTTGTCTGCCGCGTCGTCGAAAGCGTTCATTAGTTTTTTCTTTGACGCACGCAACTTTGTGGAGAACTTTTTCGTTACGGATTTTAAACTTCGATGCGGAGGAATTTGGGTGGGGTCTTCGACGAACGCTTTCCGCTGGGCGATTAGCTCTTTGAGCATTGCTATTTGTTCGTCCACTTTCATGCCGGAGCTTTTTTTAGCACGTTCGATTTGGGTGTCGATGGCGGCTACGACCAATTGGGCTGCCTTGGCAACGTCAGTTACGTAAGCAGATTTAGCGTCTGATAACTTTTCGTAAATCGGATCTTGGAGAGGGGCGCCTTGTGCGTGGACTGGATTTACAGATAGCAGAATGATGGCTAAGAGGAGATGTCTTATCATTGTGGCTCTAAACTAAATAGTGGCATGAAATTCCGATGATCAAAACAGAAAAAGCGCCATCCTTAACACACTCAATTTCTCTTGTCGGCAGTTCACTTGACCTTGATTGTTTATAGCAGGAGCACGAACGAAGTTCGCGTTGGCAGGGCGCCAGTGTAAACCCGTTGCGGCGAAATAGCAAATTCTTCGACTCTTCAAAGAACCTCTTGCCCGAAACCTATAAGGCAGCGCCGTTACCCCGAACAGAAACAGCGGGTACTTCCCGCCGATCGCCGTATTGTGCCTCACTTCAAGGTTGAGCTTAATAGCTATTGCGACTTGATATCGTAGCAGAGAATGATCTCTTGATCCCGGACGTAGAGTTTTCCGTTGGCAACGACCGGGTGCACCCAGATTTTACCTTTGGGTTTGCGCCGCTCAGTTTGGGGCGACATCTTGAATGAGCTGACGATTGAATGCGATTCCGGGCCGGCTTGGACTAACAACACACGACCGCTGCTTTCTTCCACATGATAAAACATGCCGTCGGCATAAACGACGCTTCCTTTTTTTATCTTGCGATCTGACCACACGGATTCTCCATCGACTTGACTTTGGCAAACCCACGCCTTGGAGCTGGAGCCGTAAAAGTAGTCACCGATCTTGATGACACCACCGTGATGATTCTGGATCGCTTTGCTATACCAAAGCTCAGAAACCGAATTGTCTTCGCTAATTTGAATCAGCTTGGAGCCGATACCATAACCGCTTGTTAGGTAGACTTTGTCTTCTTCGACAATCGGAGAGGGAATGACCGCGGTTCGACCTGGCCAGTCGGATTGCCAAAGCTGCTCACCGGTGTCGGCATCAACACCGATCGCGGCCAGCACTGTCAATTGCACATACTGACGACGGTTGTTGAGGTTGACTGGGATCACCGACGAGTAGTGGGCAGACGAGGGGCCGGTGGTTGACCCGTCTTCGAGTTCTTTGGTAACCGGCGGTGACTCCCAGATTTTGGTACCCGTTTTTTTGTTCAAAGCCGCCATCGTGCATTGCTCGCCACCGGGAGTACAGATCACTTTGTCCCCGTCTACCAACGGTGATTCTGCGTATCCCCATTTGGGAACTTTGCCGCCAAAATCGGACATATTGACTGACCAGACCATGTCGCCGCTGGACTTTGCCAAACAAGCCAACTCGCCACTGGCGGTCATCAGAAAGATATGATCACCATCAACTGTCGGCGTGCTGCGTGGACCATCTCCCCAATTGTTGGAGTATTTGTCACTGATATCTTTTCGCCAGATTTCTTCCCCCGTATCAGCATTGAGGCACAGCGCGAACTCTTTCTCACCTTCGAGCCCCATCGTAAAAAGCTGGTCGCCAGCAATTGCGAACCCGGAGTATCCCAACCCTGATTTCTTATTCACCCAGAGTTGACGCGGGCCTTCTTCAGGCCATTGTTTAAGCAACCCCGTTTCAACGGATTGGTCGTTTCGATTCGGGCCACGCCAGTGGGGCCAATCATCGAATCCAAAACTGTTGGCGGCGAGGGAAAACGAGACCAACAAACAGAAAATTGAGGCGACTGCGGAGCAACGCAAATGGTTGAATCGAAACATCATCAAGGAAAACCATTGAGACAAGCTGTAGAACAAAGACTTGTTGTAGCTCAACGCCGCCAATTTTCAAGTTCTACGCAGATGTGTCCGATCGGTTTGGTCGACGCAACGCTTGTTGTGCCGCGATCAATTTCAAAGTTTGTTATCAACCGCAAGAAACGTGAGATTGAATCGTATCACTCGAAACTGGAGTTTGAACGTCGTAGGCGCTCAACCTTACTATACCCGTCTTTGATGAGGCAAATCAGCATTAGATTCTCCGGTCGATTTTCAGGAAATTAGCAATTGCATGCGCCTCGTACCAAACTACAATCGGGGAAAATTTGTTGTGTAACTAAATCCTTATGTTCAACCGAAAGTCTAAATCATGATATCTCGCGTCTTTGGTACTTTCTTAAGTTTGGCTGCGGCCTGCTTCTTCCTGGTTGGCCCTGCTACTGGGCAAGATTTGCCATGGGAAAACGTCTCTGTTGTCGACCTGGGAACTGATGGGTTTGACTTCGACATCGACTTAAGCCGTGGACTTGTATACGTAAGCTTGCCTGACGCCAATGCACTGGCTTACATTTCACTGGAGGATGGAACAGTTCAAAGCCAACACTTCGTTGGCGCACGCCCTCTAGGGGTTGATTACGGACAACACTCGGATCGCGTTTACGTGGCTTTGAATCAGGCGGCAGCAGTAGCTCAAGTAAACCCTGATTTGCAATCAGTAAACGAAATTGTGGTCGGTGGCAACGATGGAACGGGAAACAATCTCACCTTTGACGTCGTTGAAGCTAGTGCTGGTCAGGTTTTCGCATCGGCGAACCCAGGCAGCGGTGGCTTTGCACGGATCGCGCGAATTGACACGAACAACAACAATTCAATTAGCCGTGTCGCCGGCAATAGAATTATTCGAGCTTCACCGACATTTCTTCAGACGCCTGATGAACAAGTTCTATTTATTGGAGAGGGCTTTTCTCCCAATTCTCTGTACGGACTAGACATCACCGATCCAACGGGGCCGATTTTTGTGGAGGATGATCACGGAAGCGTGTCAGGAACGACAAGAACTTCCATCAGCCCTGACGGTTCGCGAATTTACCTGTCTAGCGGCCAGGTTTTGCGAAGTGATTCTCTTGTCCAATCCGGCAGCATCGGGAACGGGATTTCTGAAATTAGTTCCGATGGAGCGCTTGCGTATGTGTTTAGGCAAGGCGGATTCTCGACTTATAGCACCGAAACTTTCCTGGAAGTCGGCAGTCCAATCATTTTGCCCGCTGAGTTCGGAAACCAGGTCAGCCAATTTAGATTGCTTCCCAATGGCGGGGGTTTGATCGCATTGCACGACAATCAATTGCTTATTGCGACCAATGAAATTCCAGAACCAACGGGAATTCCGTTCGCGTTGGGCGATGTCAATCGGGACGGTGAGGTCAACTTTCTTGACATCTCGCCATTCATTGCGCTTCTAGACACTGGAGAGTTTCAAGCCGAAGCGGACTTTAACATGAGTGGCGAAATCACGTTTCTAGACGTCTCTCCATTTATTATCGCTTTAACCGGTGGTTAAAGTGCCAGCACGAGACTCACTCTCCGAGTCGTATCCTAAAAACGACTCGGAAAGTCGTGCTACTCTGGTTATCCCGGCGTTGATGCGCCATGTGGTTTGACACGTTCACAAAGTTCTCGAAATTCGCTTTTCGCATCGCTGTCGCTGATCTCAAGTTGACTACGGGAAACTGCTTCGAACCTGTCCTCATGGCGAAGAAAAGCTCCAACGATTTCTGGATCAAAATGTGAGCCAGAACCCGCCAGGATAATCGCCTTGCTTTCGAGATGGCTCATTGGTTTTTTGTATGGACGTTTTGATGTTAACGCATCGTAGACATCGGCAACGGCGACGATTCGAGCAACCAATGGAATTTCGTCTTCAGTTAGCCCGTGAGGATAACCACCGCCATCCCAGCGCTCATGATGGTAGTAGGCAATTTGCTTTGCGATATGCATGAAGACACTGTTATTGCCAAGCCGCGCCTGGATCGCTTCGAGACATTCTCCGCCAATGAGGGCATGAAGCTCCATGACTTCACGCTCTTCGGGGGTAAGCCGGCCAGGCTTGAGCAAAATGGAATCTGGAATTCCAACTTTACCGATGTCATGAAGCGACGATGCAAGTGCCAGCATATGAATGAATGACTCGTCAATCTCTTCAAGCCGGGTTGCAAGATCTTCAGCCAGAATTGTAACGTAGCTACGGATTCGCTCGAGATGCTCACCAGTATCATTGTCGCGAGATTCAGCGAGCTTGGCCAATCCGAAAATGACCGCATTTTGAGTCTGAATCAATTCGCGCTCACGCCGCGAGACTTCCTTTTTAAGTCCCTGCTCAACTGTCAGTGACTCGGCTTGTTGCCGGTTGAGAATTGAAATGAACATTCCCAGACACGCAAGCCCAATGAGCAGAGTCGCGGCGAATACAATTCGTTGCGTGTATGCCAACGCGTTGGCGGCACTGGCGATCAATCTGTTTCGCTCTTGCCCAACAACCAAAATCGAATTCAATTGTGGGATATAGTCGGCGCTGACAAAGTACTTTTTGCCCGCATAGCGGATGTATCCGATGGCAGATCGACGATCTACTTTGTTTGAGATACTTTTAACCAGCGTCTCTAACGCAACGTCTTGTGAGGCGCCATGACGGAGGTCATGAAAAACTACCTCGGACATATCGACGTTGGTGAAGTTGGTTTCTCCCCTGCGAGGGCAAATCGTGGATCCGTCGCGGCCATTGACAACGCAAACAAACCCATGGTTGGGCATCTGGACTTTCCGGACAATCTCAGACAGTCGACCAAAGTCCTCTGAGTCTAACCCAATAGCCATGACATTCTCAGTTTTAACGTCTTTGAGGATGTGCTGAGCAATTACACGGTTATCTTCACAGACCTGATTCTGGACCGTCTCTTCAGTTTCCCCGGCAAACCACGAGAACAGTAGTAATACTGCAAGCAACAGTATTACCAACTGCACCGATGAAATCAGAATGACGACTAGCCATCCGGGTTTGGTTTTCATGATTTGTCCAAAGTTGTTTTGAAAAAGACGCTCTGTTTCTTTGCAGCTTCCTTTCAGGCGGGGATGTGAAATCGCATCCATCGTGCAAAGGTCAGCGAAATGTAGTTTCACCTTTGAGCGGAGACCAATTTTTCCTATGAGAAACCCAAAAAAGGTTCCCACCGGCTTGCTCTCTACCGCAATTCGTTTGAATAACCCCGAGAATCGGCATAACCGATTAGGCTATCCCGATATTGATGGGTTCAAGCGAGCTGGCTCAAGTGTTGAGTGCTCCGAGAGCGGTTCCCCAAACCGAACCTGACGTAGTTCGGAGATCGCTGGAATCTGGAAAGAACCACGACCAGAGGCTCGCCAAAGCCAAAAGATCTTGGCTATATTTATGCCTCGATTACTTGGAACTTAGGAGGAATCAAAAGATGCCAAATCTCGATTGGAGTTACCACCGCAAGGGTTGAAAAACCTGTATCAAAACGCAAGAGTTTCTTGCGTCCGCCAACGTCGAAGCCAAAACCGAAGTCAACGCGAAAAAAGAAACGCATCAAAAATCTGATGCGATCAAGATTCTCAAGCAAATCGATCATCTCCTGGTCGCCAAAGGCAAGAAAGTTGTCCAGCTGGATCTAAAGCAAGACAAACCGACTCAGGAAGAGATGCTCAAGCTGGTTCTCGGGCCTACCGGAAATTTGCGAGCCCCAACGTTGCGGGTTGGGAAGACACTGGTCGTTGGTTTTAACCAGGAAATGTACGAATCCGTGTTTGATTAATTTGAATTGATTCAGGCCCATGAAACGTGCTTGGACACCACCAAAGCAGCGATGACTAAAAAGTCAAATGCTCACGTTCTTCAAAAGTTGGCGCCTCTCGTAACATTGCAACCAGCTTGTCGACGTCGCCCCGTTCTTGTCGCCAGTTAAGATATGCTTGCTGACTCTCTACTGAGTCCCAAACTTCGTGAACGTAAAACGTTTTGTCAGCCGGATCAGCTGAGCAAGATATCAACTCGGCGCCTTTGAAGCTGGCTGTATCGGGCAGTATGGCTTTCAATGTCGCGTGCAACTGATCATACGTGTCGTCCTTGGCTTTGAACGTAACGGCGAATACAACTGACATTTATCTTCTCCATGGAAATTGGCTGTTTCTCCAATCCTATCTGCGCGATCTTGTTTGCAGAATCCCAAATTCGAAAGAGAACCTGCCAACGACTCGCGTTTTGAAAATCAAGAAACGCTCTTGGGATTCGCAACAAAGCCAGAATCGTAATAAAGCCAACAAACGCGTGCGTAGCTCACTTAAACGAAATTATTCCAATACGATTAACAAGGGGGAGAATGTGACTACTGACGCTCAAACAAAATTTCCATGCATCGACATCGGTGCCAATCTGACCAATAAGAAATTTCGTAACGATTTTGACGATGTCATCCTGGACGCCAAGCGGGCAGGCGTTACCAAGATCGTGTTGACTGGCTCCAGTGAGAAAAACAGCGTTCAATCCTCGGAACTTTGCCTGAAGAATTCTGGCTATCTCTATTCGACCGCCGGAATTCATCCGCATGACGCCAGTGAATACGATGCGAACACCAGAACGGTGCTGGAAGAACTGTTCGCATTGCCGCACGTTGTTGCCGTTGGCGAGTGCGGGCTGGACTTCAATCGCGATTTTTCGCCACGTGACCAACAGCGCTCCTGTTTTGCTGAACATCTGGACTTGGCGGCAAGCAGCGGATTGCCGATGTTTTTACATGAACGTGACGCCTTTGATGAATTCCTGAAGATGATGAACGAGGCTCGAGACAAAATCAGTCGCGCCGTCGTGCATTGCTTTACCGGCACGATGCAGCAGGCCAAAGCTTACCTCGACCTCGATCTCCATCTCGGGATTACCGGTTGGATTTGCGATGAACGACGCGGCAAACATTTGCGTGAAGTCGTCAAAGCAATTCCGGTCAACCGATTGATGATCGAAACAGATGCCCCCTACCTCGCGCCTCGCGACTATCGACCAAAAATCAATCGTAACGAACCAAAGTATCTGCCACACATCTTGGAGGTCGTTGCTCAATGTCGTGGTGAAACTCCCAATGCTTTGGCTGAAAGCATCATCCAGACGACAGACAAGTTTTTTGATTTTTGAAATGCGGGCTTCAATCACCCATCGTTTTGCCATGCCAGACTTTTTGAAGTTGCAGTGTTTCTAGCGGCGAAGCCGTGGCAGCATTTTGCGGGCGTAAACCCCAAAATAGATGTCACCCTTTCCATTTGGAGGTCGGGCGCAGCCCGGGGAGGGGCACCTCAGAATACCTGTTGTTCGCCGAGAGCAACCCTCCCCGAGCCTTCGGCTCGACCCTCCCAGAGGGAGGGTGACTTCCTTTTAGTGCAACTTCCGAATCATGACAGAACCAAAGCAAACCGGATTTGTACCGGGACTGGCCCGCCGAAAAGCGCAAAATTTAGGCTCTGGGTACTGCCCGATGAAACGAGTTACCAGGGCCAATTTTAAATTCAGGCCTTCTTCTTTTTCAACACTTTAAGCGTCGTTTTGATCATTGCCAAAATGGCTCCCGTTACACCACTGCCAACCAACACGTTGAGAATACCGAAAACGTTTGTGACCGTCTGACCGTGATCCGGCAAAACGCTGGTCATCACGGCCGCTGCGATTGCGGAAATGAAAAAGAAGACAAACGCTCCAATGCACACCAACGTCGCCGTCGTCGAGGCTTGCATGACTTTCTTCGATTTCAAGTTCTTGCCGACTTTCTTGAAGTAGCTGATGAATAGAAACCAGTTCGACAGCACCATCAAGCAGCCAAAGAGCATCGCACCAAGTGCAAGTAAGCCAAACGCTGCGGTCGCTGTCTGTGACGCACGTCCTCCGCCAAGCCCCACCATCGCGCCCGTCAGATACAACACGACAATGGAGAGAATTGCGAGACCAATGGCACCGACGGATAGGCCGGCAAAAAGTTTTTCGTTTTTGTTGGGAGAAAAAATGCAGCAAATCTGTCCAACAAAAATTGTCAGAATGGCGGACGGCGTAAGCACAAAAATACCAATCACAAAAACCTTGACAATTGTGTCATACGTGGACCTCCCGATCGTTTCGGGTAACCACGCCAATGCCCCGGGCGCGTACTGGGCGAGCATGGCAAAAAAGGTGACCAAAAGGACGATGACAAGCAAAATTGCTGCAGCAACAAAAACCGCCCACATCCCAATCTTGGGCACGACGTAGCTGCCATCTTCTGCACTTCGGGATCCCTTTAAGCGCCCCTTGACCCCAACACCTGCGGCACTGGGCGCAACAAATGGATTGGCAAGAATCGACTCCATACCCTCAGCACTCTGTTGGACGCCTTGGGGATTTTGGACTTCAACATCGACAGCATGTGATACTGGGTTGCTTTCAAAGCCAGGATCTTCGGCGGCGAAGTTGCCCAATTGACCAGCACCTTGGGGTAACGCTGGTCCGAAAATATCTCCCTGACGAACCAGCGGCCCGTCGATTCCAAGGTTTTTCATTTCCTGACTACGTTGTCGTTGACTGGCATCAGTTGGCGCAGCCGGCTTTTGAGGCTGTTTTGTCGGCTGAGCCCCAGCCTTCCCCTGAACCTGTCTGGCTGGCGAGCCGCCGGCCTGTCCGGGTGCTCTCGTTTTGAAACCGGCGCCGCATTTTTGGCATTTTAGAGCTTTGCCCAGCGAGCTTTCAGGCAGCTTGTACTTTGTTTGACATTTAGGACAAGCGATCGTAACGGGCATAGAACCAACCAAAGTAAATGCGAAAACCAAGCCGGAAAGAGTATCAATGTTCTTCGACTGGAATTGTCTCAACGATTGAATTGTAACCAGAAGTTCGCCAATACGCCGAAACGTATTTTCAGGCAAACAACAACTTTCTCAACTTTTGTCGATCATATCGCTTATACAAATTCGACCACCTGGTCCAATTTAGGTCGGACCAATTCAAAATCGCTTCGAAAATGAATAAGGGATCATTTGGGCCAGTTAATTTTTCAACTCAAAAGGCACCAACCAGAGATCAGGTTTAAGACTTTTTTCGAAATTGTGCGATAGAACCAGTAGGCGGAATTCGCTAACTTGTGATAATCAAAATCAGCAGCAATTTGACTCTTACGTTGAATCGAGCATGATTTAGAAACTTTTGAATTGAGATCAGGGAAGTGCAACTTGCAAATCAGTGATGTTTTGTTGAATTGGCTGAACTTGCTGGCGATGTTGTCTTGCCTATTTGAAGCGGTCGCTTTGAGCGTGCGAAGTCCGTGCGATTGAAACCTTCCAAAAGCGATCAAGAGTGTTAAGGCGAGTATTTCGGCAAGTATTTCGATATTGTTTGAAGTAGTGCTTAAACATTCGCCCTTGACGATGACCGGCAATTAACAATGAATGTATTTAGTCGAGCCTACATCGACAGTCTGTTCGAAGACTTCCTGCAAGATCCAGGCTCGTTGCCCCCTGAGTGGCAATACTATTTTTCGGACTTTGATCCCGAAACGAGCGATATCGATGTTGCCAAGCTCCCTTCCGTTTCAGCCCCGCCGAGTGGAAATAGTGAGAGTCCACAAAGTGTCGCGCAACTTCAGGATCGAGTGGACCAGCTGATTCGTGGCTATCGAGTCCGGGGCCATCTGATCGCCAAAATTGACCCCCTGGGACGCCCGCGAGAAACAAACAGTGAACTCAGCCTGGAATCTTACGGGCTGGACTCAACTGATTTCCAACGCGAGTTTTCTGCGCGAACCGTCGACGGCAAGAACGTCCGGACGCTTGAGGAACTCGTTGACTTGATGCGCCAGACTTATTGTCGATCCATCGGCGTACAGTTTATGCATATCGATTCGGCCGATTGTCGTCATTGGTTGCAACGACGAATGGAAGGCTCTCGTAACCGCATGCAATTGCATCGCAAAACACAGTTGCGAATCCTGACCAAATTAACTGACGCAGTGATCTTTGAAGAATTCATGCGCAAAAAGTTTCTGGGCGCCAAAACGTTTTCGCTTGAAGGAGCCGAAACGCTGATCCCTTTATTGGATCTGGTTCTGGAAAAAGCTGGAGACCACGGAGTCAAAGAAGTCGTCCTGGGCATGGCACATCGAGGCCGGCTCAATGTACTGGCCAATATCATGGGCAAACGACCGCAGAATATCTTCTGGGGCTTCAATGACCCCGACCCCGAACGAAACCGCGGTGGCGGAGACGTTTTATATCACCTGGGGCACAGCAATAACTGGACAACCAGCAAAGGCAAGTCGGTTCACATCTCGCTGTGCTTCAACCCCAGTCACCTCGAATTCGTCAATCCGGTTGCGATGGGACGCTGTCGAAGCAAACAGGAACGTTGTGGCGACACAGATCATTCGGAAATGATGACCGTACTGATTCACGGCGACGCTGCATTTGCCGGCGAAGGCGTAGTTCAGGAAACGCTTAACCTTAGCCAGCTTGAGGGTTACAAAGTCGGCGGAACGTTGCACGTGATCGTCAACAATCAGATCGGTTTTACTACTGACTCCCACGATAGCCGTTCCACGACGTACGCCAGCGACATTGCGAAAATGTTGCAGATTCCAATTTTCCACGTCAACGGTGAAGACCCGGAAGCGGTTGCTCAAGTCGTCAACCTGGCAATGGAGTTTCGCCGGGAATTCAAACGTGATGTCGTAATCGACATGTATTGCTACCGTAGATTTGGGCACAACGAAAGCGACGAACCCAGGTTCACGCAACCGTTGATGTACCAAACGATTGACGAACTGCCCACGATTCGTGACAGCTATCTCAAGCGCTTGCTCAAAATGCAGGAAGTCACACAGGAAGAAGCCGACAAGATTGCCAAAGATCGTGGTGAAGAACTGGACGCGGGATTCGAGTCTACCAAGGTCTCCGATAGGTTTGTGCCCGATACCCAAACGGGCGAAGGACTATGGACCGGATACTACGGCGGCCATGAGCGACAGGATGATGATATTGACACCGGAGTCGACCAAAGTCTGCTCTGTGACGTAATTGAAAAGGCCGCGACTATTCCGGCTGACTTTAACCTCCATCGAAAACTCAAACGGGTTCTTGAGGGTCGCGTTGAATCAGCCAAAGGCAACCGTCCGATCGATTGGGCGACCGCTGAACTGGCTGCCTTTGGAACGCTTTCGGTCCAGGGCCATGAGGTTCGACTCTCGGGACAGGATTGTGGACGTGGTACATTCAGTCAACGCCACGCCGTGCTTCATGACGTCGAGACCAACCAACGTCTGACTCCTCTTCAACATATTTCACCCGATCAAGCCAATCTCAATATTATCAACAGTCCTCTTAGCGAAGCGGGCGTGTTGGGTTTCGATTATGGCTATAGCCTCGACTGTCCCGATGGCCTGATCATTTGGGAAGCTCAATTTGGCGACTTCTTTAACGCGGCCCAGGTAATCGTCGATCAGTTTATCTGCAGCGCCGAAGACAAATGGGACCGCCTGAGCGGATTGGTGATGTTGTTGCCACACGGCTTTGAGGGCGCTGGCCCGGAACATTGTAGCGGCCGCCTGGAAAGATTCTTGACTTCTTCGGCCGAGCATAATATCCAAATCGCACTGCCCACCACTGCAGCCCAGCACTTTCACCTGCTGCGTCGACAGGTAAAACGAAAATGGCGAAAACCGTTGGCGGTGTTTACCCCCAAGAGCCTGCTTCGTGAGCCGTTTGTGACGTCTCCGATCAGTGATTTTACTTCCGGGACCTTTCAGCCGGTGCTACCCGATACTCTGGTCACTGGTGAGCAAAAACCTTCTCGAGTTTTGTTAACCACGGGCAAGATCGGTGTCGACTTACTAAAAGCCAGAGCCAAAGTGGAGCCCGGCGACGACGGAGCTGATTTCGCTGTGATTCGAATTGAGCAGCTTTACCCGCTTCCGGCTGAAAAAATTAAATCGATCTTGAGCCAGTATCCCAAGGGCACTTCGGTTATCTGGGTTCAGGAAGAGCCGAGGAACATGGGCGCGTGGTACTTCATGAAAGTCAAATGGGACGAGTTTGGTTTCGAAGAAAACTGGCCGCTGAAAGTCATTTGTCGTCCGGAATCGGCGAGCCCTTCAACGGGATCCAAAAAAGCCCACAAAATCGAACAGGAAGAATTGATGACCGAAGCGATGGGGCTGGCGCAATCTGCGAACGAACCAATCAAAACGGTGGTCCATTGAAATTTTATTTGTCGTGGCCAGAATTACCCCTCAAATGAGTCGACGAGTTGATTCATCAACTTGTCATTCAACCAACCAGTAACACCAACTAAAGCCAATCTAATGTTTGAAATCAAAGTCCCAGAGTTCGGTGAGTCGATTCAGGAAGTCCAAGTTGCCAGTTGGATGAAGCAACCAGGCGATTGGATTGAAAAAGGCGAAGAGATCGTCGAGTTGGAATCTGAGAAAGCGTCTCAGGCACTGAGCTCTGAGAAATCAGGAACGCTGGCCGAAATCAAAGTCCCTGAAGGCGAGTTTGCTCAGGTCGGCGATTTGCTGTGTCTGGTTGAGCCAGGCGAAAAACCATCTGGGGCGACAGCGCAACCCGCTGCCGCAGCTGCCTCGGGCGGCTCAGCAACCGCCGTGGCCAGTCCGCCAGCGGCTCCAGCGGACTGGATCATGCCAGCGGCCGGGCGCGTCCTGCAGGAATATCAAATTTCGGCCGACGCCATTACTCCCACCGGTCCGGGTGGACGATTGTTGAAAGAAGACGTCTTAAACTACGTGCAGCAAAAGGGCCTCAAGCCTGGGGGTGCGACGACCGCCTCGACTTCAACTCCCCCAACCTCGCCCAGTGCAGCCCCCGCTTCAACCGGTGCGGTAGCCCAACCCGCTGCCCGTCCAGCAGCAGCACCTAAGCCACTTCCCAATCCCGCTTCATCGGCATCGGACTGGAACGACTCGTCGGGAGGTTCGCGTGAAGAAAAAGCAGTACCGATGAGCATGATTCGCCGCACCATCGCCAAGCGTCTGGTGCAAGCTCAACAAGAAGCGGCGCTTTTGACCACGTTCAATGAAATTGACATGCTTCCGGTGAAAGAATTACGTTCCAAGTACAAAGAGCCATTCTTAAAAAAGCATGGTGTCAAACTTGGGTTCATGTCCTTCTTTGCCAAAGCGGCGGTTGAAGGGCTCAAGCGATTTCCGGCGATCAATGCGGAGATCCGAGACAACAAAGTGATCATGAAAAGTTATCACGACATTGGTATCGCGATCGGTGGTGGTAAAGGCTTGGTCGTTCCAATTTTGCGAAACGTTGAGCGAATGAGCTTCGCAGACGTCGAACGCAAGATTGGCCAGTACGCGGCACTGGCTCAAGAGAATAAAATCGTCCCCGATGATCTCAAGGGCGGTACCTTCACGATCAGCAATGGAGGCGTTTACGGTTCACTACTTTCGACGCCAATCGTAAATCCTCCGCAAAGCGGTATTCTTGGACTGCATACGATCCAGGAGCGCCCCATCGCACTCAATGGGCAAGTCGTAATTCGCCCAATGATGTATGTCGCTTTGACATATGACCACCGAATGGTTGACGGTAAAGAAGCGGTCGGTTTTCTCAAGACGATTAAGGAAGTCCTCGAGGAACCTGCCCGACTGTTTCTGGAAGTCTAGTGGTTCGTCCTTGCGGCTCTGCACGCGACCAAATGGCTGAGACTGCCGAACGCCTAACAACTTGCGACAATCTTAAAGGAGCTTGCCCAGGCAGGCTCCTTTTTTTTGCGCAAATTTAAATGGCAATTGAACCGAGTTTGATTCTCGTCAATCGACTTTAATTCCCCTGCGCCCGGGCAGAACCATTTTTCGGGCCGTCGCCGAGCCTTCTCCTAGCCATCTTTGACGTTGAGGTTAGCCGGAATTCCGACTGCTGAAGGTTGTTGGCGGTTCTATGATCTCCTTGGCTTTGATATCTTGTGAAGAATCGCTCAAAGCAGTTTTGGTCCGTCAGCACGACGTTATGCCTTGTGGCGATCCTTAAACCGGTATTCACCACAGAAGAAAATACGAATTAAACATGGCTGAGCAGAGTTTCGATCTTGTCGTTTTGGGCGGTGGCCCGGGTGGATACGTCAGTGCAATCCGAGCAGCACAGCTTGGCCTAAAAACGGCCGTGATAGATGAGAACCCGCAGTTTGGAGGTACCTGCCTGCGAGTGGGTTGCATTCCCAGCAAGGCGTTGCTCGAGTCGAGCCACCTGCTAGTCGAAGCTCGAGACCACATGGTCGAGCACGGCATCTCGGCGACCAAGCTAACGGTCGATCTGGGCACAATGATGAAGCGAAAATCCAGGATCGTTGATACGCTTACCGGCGGCATCAACATGCTGCTCAAACGAAACAAGGTTACGACCTACGTTGGTCGTGGCAAGTTGATCGGCGGAGGAAAAGTTGCCGTCTCGACTGACGACACAATCTCGGCTAAGCACATCATCCTGGCCACCGGTAGCGTACCGATGCGTTTGCCCGGGATCGAGTTCGATGGCGACTTTATCGGGGATAGTACTACGGCTCTGGGCTACAACAACGTTCCCAAAACGCTGGTCGTCATTGGCGGTGGATACATCGGCCTGGAACTTGGATCGGTTTGGAATCGACTGGGCGCAAAAGTAATCGTGCTCGAAGGCATGGATCGTGTGCTGCCGGGGCTTGATCAAGAGATCGCAAAAATTGCCAAGCGAACTTTTGAAAAACAGGGCTTGGAATTTCGCACCAGCATGTGGGTCGAAAGCGCTCGGCGTGTTGGCAACCTTTGTGAAGTTAAGTGCAAGGGCACCGAGCCGATTCAATGTGAACGCGTGCTGGTATCAGCCGGGCGATCTCCCAACACAAAAGATATCGGGCTCGAATCGGCTGGCGTTAAAGTCGATAAGCGAGGGTTTATCGAAGTTAACAGCAACATGCAAACATCGGCCGCGGGAGTGTTCGCAATTGGCGACTGCATTGGCGGTGCGATGCTGGCCCATAAGGCTTCAGAGGAAGGTGTGGCGTGTGTCGAGCAAATCGTTAACGGCGCTGGCCACGTCAACTATGATGCGATACCGGCGATCGTTTATACCCATCCAGAGATCGCGTCAGTCGGAAAAACCGAAGAGCAACTCAAAGAAGCCGGCATCAAATTCCGCAAAGGCTCATGTCCCTTTGGTGCCAACGGGCGAGCTCGTGCGATCGGCGACGTCGACGGAAAAATCAAAGTGATTGCCGATGCTCAAACCGACCGGATCCTTGGCGTTCATGCGATCGGCGCTCGAGCAGGTGATTTGATCGCTGAAGCCGCCGTGGCGATGAACTTCGGTGCCTCCAGCGAAGACTTGGCGCGCTGCTGCCATGCTCATCCGACGCTTTCGGAGATCATGCAGGAAGCCGCATTGGCCGTCGACGGACGAGCGATCCACACTTAAAAACGCTGCGAATAGAGTCGAGGTGATCTTGGGTAGCTTGCGCAAAGAAGTCCGTACAGCAAAGTCGCCGGTTCTTCACAATCGGAATAAGAAAAAACCTCCTTACTTGGACCGTCTGAAACTTCGTCAGGCGTCATTACTAGTTCGTACTCAGTTGTCCAATAGTTGTTCATCCCAAAATTACCTGTATTAACTTTTGGCTTGAACTGACAAAGAAGGGCACTTAATTCGGGAAAAAACCAAGGCAAACTTTGTGGGAAGTTGGTGTTCTATCAACCTCAACAGTTCCAACCGCCAAAAAAATCCATATACTAAGTTTCCGCAACCGGAGTGTGTGTGCGGAAATCAATTTCAAAAAACCTCGTTTTCAATTGGAGATATCATGGACTTAATGGACATGGTCAAAGGCGCTGTAACTAAACAAGTTATGGGCAAAATCGGCGGTCTTCTGGGGACCGACGAAGCAAAAACAAACTCAGCTTTCGAAACCGCTGCTGGATCGATTCTAGGCGGCCTGATCAAAAAATCAGGAACAGCTCAAGGTGCACGTGACATCTTTGACATGACTCAAAAGCAAGACACAGGCGTCTTGGACAAACTTGGCGATTTGCTTGGTGGCGGAAACGCGACTGAGGAATTTCAGAAGCAAGGTGGCGGACTGCTGGACGGAATTTTTGGCGGTCAGCAACAAACGACCGGCTTGCTGGGTACACTTGGCAACTTCCTTGGATTCAAGGGGGGTGTTACTGGTATGCTAATGAAGCTCGTTGCTCCGATCGTAATGGGCGTTATCGCCAAGCACGTCAAGGCGAAAGCTCTCGACGCCGTTGGACTGGGAAGCTTTTTGGGTCAACAGAAAAAGAGCCTTGGCTTCATGCCATCGTCTTTGACGTCAGATTTGGGCTTTGGCAACTTGCTTGGCAATGTAACTGGTGCTGCCGGTGACGCTGGTCGTGCGGTTACTGGTGCTGCCAGTAGTGCAGTTGGCGCCGCTGGCGATGTAGCTGGTAGCGCAGGTCGAGCCGTAAGCGGTGCAGCTGGTAACGCAGGTCGAGCTGTAAGCGGTGCTGCCGGTAACGCAGCTAGCGCTGTCAGTGGTGCCGCTGGCGATACAGCCAGTGCCGGTGCCGGGATAATCAAGCTCTTGCTTCCACTAATTCTGTTGGGGGCCTTACTGTTTGGTGCTTACAAATTTCTTCCGACGCTAACCGGAGCTGCGGGAAATGCCGCCAACGCTGTTGGTGATGCTGCATCTGGGGCCGCTGGTGCGGTTGGCGATGTTGCTTCTGGAGCCGCTGGTGCAGTTGGCGATG
>CAYSQZ010000001.1:43815-67385 GCA_964433035.1 uncultured Pirellulaceae bacterium
GGAGCCGCTGGTGCAGTTGGCGATGCTGCTTCTGGAGCGGCCGGTGCGGTTTCAGGTTCAGGTCTGAAGATGCCAGAGATTCCTGGCATGGACTTCGGTTCAATTCCTGGATTCGACATGGGATCACTTGGTGCAGCAGGCCCTGCATTGACCAATGGCTTCGGAGAGATCAGCCAAGGTTTTGCTGGACTGGCAACGTCCGGAACCGATGGTGCTACAGCGCTCGCCGAAAAGATCACTGGATTTACTGGATCAATTGATGGCATGGGACTTGATAAGCTTGAAGGAGTTGGGAAAAGCTCAGCAATGGGCTTGATCGGCAAGTTCGTCGAAATGGTCAAGGGTTTGATGGGTGGTCAAAGCGAAGGAATCCAAGGAATCTTGCAACCTTCTGTTGACGGCTTGATGCAGAAACTTGGACCAATGATCGGAATGTAATTCCTGGTCATCTGAATCTGTTCAATTAGAAATTAATAGCCTGCCTCAATCACTGAGGCAGGCTTTTTTGATGCTAGCGTGCATCAAGATTCACCGTTAGCTGGCTTGGAAAACCTTTACGCCCATCTGCCATTTCTCTATCGTTGCCCACCGATAATTTGCTTTGGTTCACGGAATAAGATGATGGAACTGTGTCTACTCAAGCCAGTACGAACGATCATTCGCTTGCTGTTGCTATTGGTTTTGGTCAACAACCTTATTGAGCCAATTTCAATGCCTAAATGTGCTGCGCAAGAATTCCGAATCGAGTCTCAAATCTATCTCGAATCGTCGAAGCTTCCGGTGTCGCAGAATGTGACTTTGTTCGCTGACCAGATTGTTTTCGACTTTCAAATGTCAGACGAAGCTCAGCCCAAGTCGATCGAAACGGTAATTTTTGACGCCAAGCGTCGTTTGATGGTCCTGCTTGATACACAGCGAAAAATTCGCCTGGAGCTTCCTGAGCTTCGTTTGATCACTATTCTCGAAGCGACCCGCAAGAACACGCTTGAGGATACTCGCAGTAGTTTCCTGGTCAAAGAAATTTTCAAAGAAGACAACGACTGGGCGACCGGCTGGGTGACTTTAGAGAGTCCAAGTATTACTTATCGCTACAAGGGTAGTCACCCCAAGCGAGCTGAGATTCTACCTCCATATTTTGATTTCCTGGAAAACTTTACACGCTTGCTCGCCTCCGATCCGACCAAGATCCCGCCGTTCGCCAGGCTGAAGCTCAATAGTTCAATGCGGCGAGTCGGTTGGATGCCCTCCGAAGTCCAGATCTCCGTCAAGCCCAACTTGCTTTTTCGGCAAGGGCTGGAAGCCAGATCGACGCACACGCTTGTCAGTCAATTGTCCAAGAAAGATCACCAGCGGATCGCCGAAGCCAAACAGCAATGGCTTAACTTCAAATCCGTCGACCTGAGCGAATACCGAAATCTGACGGACCAGCCGCTTCCCGATCTTTCAGACCTGGACGAGCTTGCCAACAAACTGGAAACCAATACGGACGTTCTTCCGCGCAAGAAGAGCGGAGTGATAACAACGAGTCACACCGAATAAAACGCGATTTGTTGTCCAGGTCTTGCTTAAACCAAGCGTCAACGTCTCCCATAACCGCTGCAGCGACTGCCAATTTGGTTGATATCAAGCTGGATTTCGATCGAGCTGAGCCCATCTGAAGTGAGCATGCCGGAAAACCGGAACCGGCGGAAGAAAGCGGTTGCATTGCATTTGTGTCGTTTAACTCGCCCCAACTGCTCCCAACTGCTTATTTTCAACGAAAAAACGCTTTGAGAATCACATTTTGGCAAATCCCAACCAAGTAATTTTCAATTTTCTTGCGATCTTTGGAATCCTCTAGATAATGGAATTACGTGTATAGGATTAGCGGACTGGGAAGATTTTCTTTCATTTTGCTAACTCAGACGAAAAACTCCTAAGAAAACTCCTGAAGATTCGAAACTCATTTTAGATAATGGGTATATAGAGATAAGAGACACCTGTTCTTGGAGCAGGCCGCGGTGACACGTTAATTGGGGCAGCGTTGCGATCCCTTTTGGGCAACGCTGGATTTGCGTGTCGAGTTTATGGGGAGAAGAAATGGTAAAGATAGTTCACAAGGCTTCGGGCAAAGTTTTGCTTAAAGCCAAGAATGATTCGATCCGTGGTTGTGCTCTACAGGGGCATGATTTGTCCGGTGCAGATTTTTCCGGCCAAGATCTTTCGGGTTGCAAATTTATTGGTTGCAATCTTTGTGACTCTGATTTCTCGGGCGCCAATTTATCGCTTTGCCAGATGGTTAACTCGGTAATGCGTCGTGCCAATTTCTCGGGCGCCAATTTGACCGATGCCAGCCTCTGCGACAATGTCCTCGACGGTTCCAAGTTCATCGAAGCGACTGCGCTACGGATCAAGCTTCGTCATTCTAAAGTTAATGAATCCAATTTCTCGAAGTGCAATCTAACCGAAGCAGATTTCTTTTTTGCGGAACTTCGTAGTAACTTTTCTAACGCGATTTTATACAGCGCTAATTTCGTTGGCACTGATCTGACCCAAGCGAATTTTACCAACGCGGACCTGCGAAAATCGGTGATGACTGACGCCAAGATTCGTCGAGCTATTTTTGCAAATGCCAGAATGGACGGATGTGTTGGAACCAATGGCCAAACATGGGGCAACACTTTCAAACCCAAGAAGGCCGAGAAGAAATCATGGTGGAAAGTTTTTAACAGCGCTTCGAGTAAATCAAGCTGAGCAATCTGTTTGATATAGCCGCGTGTCTTAATCGTCTTTCGCGGAGAGGCTGTGATTTTTAAGCCGTCTCCAGCGCCCCGCGCGGATCCCTGCCCGAAACATTGGGCACACGCGCGTTCTCAGACCTTTTGATTGCCCCAAAGCTGATGATCAAACTTGGACCTGCCAACTCCCACCTCAATGCCAACGGAACAACCATGACTCAGTCACGGCCAAAACTTGGAAGGAGTCGCTGCTGCTTTAGCTCGAACTAGAACTTGCCGCGGCGGCCGCCGACGTTTTCGACGGTCCCGCGCTGACGTTTAGAGCCAAGCCACGCACGGCCCACTAGATAAAACTATGCTAAAAAATGCAGTTGTATTTTTTTCTTTCGGATGAACCGTCATTATCCGTGGCTAGCGCCTCGCTGGCTCCGCGAAACCCCAACGGGGTTTAATCAAACAGCCCAGGGTTCTTGAACCCTGGGTAAAGATTATCGATTACCACGATCCCGATTATCGCGAACCGATTATCGTGATCCCTAAACCCCAACGGGGTTTGATTACAACACCCCTGGGCCTGATCCAATCCCGTTGGGATTGTGAGTGTAAAATGTGTTCAATAACCCAAGGTTCAAGAACCTTGGGTTATTGGTCTAACGCCATTGGCGTAAAACGGAAAGGCGGCTTTCCCGGCGCAGGTACACTGGCGTGAATCGCTTAAGTTATCGCTTCGCCACGACCAAATTTTTGCTGGGCGCGAGAGTAGATTGCTTGCGACTCGTCCATCAATTCGAGCAAATCAGCGGCGCGCCTTTGGTCAGCCGGGTGCGTCGAGAGGAATTCGGGCTGTTGCTCACCCGTTTTGAGACTCCCAAAACGAGTCCAAAAATCTGGCGCGACGGTGGGATCGTAGCCGGCCTGAGCCATTAGGTTGAGCCCGATATGATCAGCTTCAGATTCCTGACGCCGACTGTAGGGAAGAAGCACACCGTACTGAGATCCTACCCCGTAGGCCCTCATCAAAATTTCTTTTTTGTCAGCCGCGTATGTTCCCACCAATTTTTCGGCAACCATTTTAACGCCATCAACCGCCATGCTATGACTCATTCGCTCTCCCCCGTGACGAGCCAGCGCGTGGGCGACTTCATGGGACATCACGACCGCTAACCCTGCTTCGTCCTGGCAGACAGGCAGGATGCCTTCGTAAATGGCAACCTTGCCGCCGGGAAGACAGAACGCGTTTTGAGTCGGACTGGCGATCAGCCGAAACTCCCATTGATAGTCGTTTCTATCGGACACAGCAGCAATACGCTGTCCTACCCGGTTCACCATTTCCGCCAGCCGCGTATTCTGTGACGGTGACTCACCGGCGAGCGTCTCTTGAAACGCCTGGTTACCCAAAGAGAGCTCTTGGGCTTCGGGAATCAGTAACAACTGCCGACGCTGGGTAACCGGGGCTGTGCGACACCCCCCACAAAGACAGGCCCCCAAACTGGTAGCGCCAATTACTTTGAGAGCGGTTCGACGATCAATTGTCTGTTTTTTTGTGTTCATCAAGCTCACTTAACCTCGGTTAGGCGTACTCAAGATTCTCTTGATACGGTATCGTTGTTGCTGTTAAAGCGAGAGGAAGCTTAGGCCAATGGTCTTTGCATGTCAGCGGAAGTTGAAATTACGCTAGCTATTTCAATTTTGTTAGCCGATTTTCGACTTCATTTGACGAAGAACAACAGCATTCAACAACGAGATATCCCAAGCGGTGGGCAAATTGAAGACGGAAAAAATAGATGCCCCCAAAGATGCCTCTAAGGTTGCGGCCCAGGATGCCCCGGCGCAGGCCTTCAGTTTTGAAGAAGCCCATGCGACGCTGCTGGACATCGAAAAGGACTACAGGCACGACCACCGAATTGCGTGGTGGTTGGCTCTTTTGGGTCCATTCGTCATCACTGCGGTTGTGTTGGGCTTTATTTATCTGGTTCAAGGCCCCAAAGTCGTGTTCAGCTATCTTGGTGCGGCAGCATCGGCTTTCTTTATCTTTGGTCGGTTTATAATCTTGATCGGTTCCCAGGATGCGAACCTTGGCGAAGGCCCGGTGTTCTTGAAGCACCTGGACGCTCGCAACCTGTTCATGATGCTGACCTATTTCGATGTGATGGTCGCTTTGTTTGTCTCATTTCACATGGGAATCATTTTCCGATTACCGGTCGTGGGACCAAGAATCGCTGACATGGTGACCGACGGTCAATTTATTCTCAAGAAACAACCGTGGATTCGTCGAGCCGCTTTTTTCGGGCTGGTCAGCTTTGTGATCTTTCCAACGTCAACGACCGGAAGTATCGGTGGTTCGATTTTTGGTCGCTTACTGGGCATGAAACGATTTCGAGTTGTGCTCGCGATTCTTATCGGTAGCTTACTGGGCAACGGACTCATGTTGCTATTCTCCAAACAGTTAGCCAAAAGTGGATTTGGCGACAACTGGGCGTTTCGCATTGGTGGTGTGGCTGCAATGTTGGTTGCGTTGTTTTTGTTTGAGAAGAAGTTTCGCAGCCTCAAAGAGTTTTATGTCGCTCAGGAAAAAGAAGAAGCAAGACAGGCCCGCGAGAATATTGACGGTTCAAGCAAGGGATGAGCAAGACACGCTGGAACCGCTTGGCATCGCAGGTCAAAGGCTGCCAGAAATGCCCTCGCTTGATAGAGCATTGCCAAAACGTGGCTCAAGTAAAACGCAAAGCTTATCTCGATTTCAAGTATTGGGGCAAACCGGTACCCAATCTTGGCAGCCACAAGTCGTCGCTGCTGGTTGTCGGACTGGCCCCCGGAGCCCACGGAGCAAACCGAACGGGCCGCATGTTCACTGGAGATCGCAGCGGTCAGTGGCTTTTTCGCTCAATGCACAAATATGGATTTGCCAATCAAGCCCTCTCGGAGAAACGTGGCGACGGGCTTGAGCTGATCGATGCGGTGGTTACCAACATTTGCCGATGCGCGCCACCGGGCAATAAACCCAACAGTTCTGAGTTAGCCAATTGCCAACCCTATTTCGACGAGACATTAGCACTTTGCGATCCGATCGTAATTCTGGCGCTGGGTGGATTAGCTTGGAACGCAACGATCAAGCTTCTGGTCGAAGCGGGCTGGCTAGACGCTCCCAGAAAGCGACCGAAGTTCGGTCATGGTGAGAGCCTTGAGCTTGGTCAAGGCCGATGGCTGCTCGGAAGCTACCATCCGAGTCAGCAAAATACTTTCACCGGGCGTTTGACCGAGCAGATGCTGAATGACGTTTTTCGAAAATCGAAAAAGCTGATTGAAAAACACGGTTGAGCCCAGTCCACAAGCTTAGTTTTGAATTTTCGTTCAAATGCGCCCGATGGCGCATGAGTGCCCAACTGGTAAACTAGTGGTCCTTCAAACTGAAATGAATAGCCAAACGGGTGCCATGCTTCATGCTTGCGTGAAGCATGCTTACGCGAGCGTGAAACATGGCACCCGTCAATTCAGATCTGACAGATCACTAGGCACTGTTTGAAAATTTCATATTGGACTGAGCGGCAAGGCGCTCACATTTAGCAAACAGGGCATGTGCATTGAGTCGCTCATTAGTCCTGCATTGAATCATTATTTCGAATTTACTATCAATCTCTTCCGGCAAAGTTTGCAATGACGGACAACAGTGACGAGCCTCTCGAGCCAGAACTGGGCTACCACTCTCCCTATGAGCCCTCCAATCCTGTCGAGCCCGTCGAAGCCGAGGTCGTGACGGATCTGGACTCTCCTTCGCAATCCCCGAACCAAAATCCACTTTCAATATCTGGATACATCTCTTGGATGGTCGTGCTGGCGTTGACGCTGGGGATTACTTCGCTTGTCGCAACGACCCAGTTCCTGGCTGAGGAGGAAATTGGTGGCGACGCAAGCTCGATGGATCTCATGCAGATTCAACTGCAAGGGAAGTTTGTTGTCGGGCAGCAAGAACTTGCCAAAGCCGCCCCCGGAGCGCCTCCCACCCAGCTGCCTGCCGAGTTGAACGCCGGTTGCTACGAGCAAAGAATCTGTTACTCGATCATTCTAAATGAGGTCGAATCGTCGTCTGAAGCGCTCGATTATCTTGAAGACCTCGATGCTAAAGTCGATGAGCATGGGCTGGAACTGACTGACGATCAAACCCGCATGCGTAAAGTCGTTAATGAGTTGCTGGGCAACTACGAATCCGGAAACCCTGATTCAACCGCGCTCCCTGAATCAGACCGGACGTTTCTACAAGACAAGCTTGGCTGGCTCGGCAAACTGTCGCTTTACCCGTCCAACTCACCTCACAAGGCAGAGCGTTCTGCCGTCATTGGAGCGGCTTCAAAGTTGACGATAGGCGGTGTCATCGCAATGCTGCTAATCTTTCTCGGGGGATTGGCAGGGTTCTTTATATCGATCGGTTTTTTTGCATTGTTGTTTTCAGGAAATCTGAAATCGAAATTTGCCAACCAGGCTACCGATCACAACATTTATATCGAGACGTTTGCCATTTGGCTTTTCTGCTTTTTTGGCGCCTCACTCCTGATGCCATTGCTGGGCATTGAAAATCCAACGATTCAAATGTTGCTTCAACCGGCGATCTTTTTTGGTAGCTTGCTTGCCTTGTTTTGGCCGGTCGTTCGCGGGGTTAGCTTTGCTCAAGTGAAACACGATATTGGCTGGACGTTTACCAACCCTCTCAAGGAAATCGGCTGCGCTGCAGTGGCGTATTTGGCACTTTTGCCGTGGCTGATTCCGGGACTGATCCTGATCGTGGTCATTATGATGCTGGTCGGTTTGGGTGGCCAGGCTCATGAGTTTGCCAGACAATCCACCCCAGGCCATCCAATCCAGGAAGACATTATGTCGGGCAACGTCGTGACGATCTGTTTTGTTTTTCTGGCAACCTGTGTTGCTGCGCCGATTGTCGAAGAAACGATGTTTCGTGGCGTGCTCTTCCGCCACCTTCGCGACTTGACTGTTGCTTGGAAGCAATGGACCAGTGTCGCATTTTCTGCGATCGCTAACGGATTGATCTTCGCGGCAATCCATCCTCAGGGGCTCATTGCGATTCCGATTTTGACCTCTTTGGCGATTGGGTTCACATTGACCCGCCAGTGGCGGGGATCTTTACTTGCATCGATGACGATGCACGCGATTCACAACTTTCTGGTCACTTGTGTTTCGGTTGTGATTTTGTGATCATGTACGGCTTGAGACTGGCGCTCGGTGGCTCACCGGTCGCCTGAAAGTCGCCTTTGGCTCCGCTTGAGTAACTACTCAGATTTTGCGGTTTAACGAAACAAAGTCACCCTCCCAAGATTGGGAGGGTCGAGAAAAGACGATGAAATCGGCTTTGATCGGGAGGGTTGATTTGCTCTGCGCTTACAAACCCTCTCTGGCCGCTTTGCGTCCGCCCCTCCTGCAAGTAGGAGGGCAAATTGTAAAACGCTCAAATAATTACCAAGAACTAAAACAGGACTCGAGAAATCTGATGGCACGTATCAACGAAAACTACCTCAAGCTTCAAGCCGGCTATCTATTTCCCGAGATTGGACGTCGAGTCAAGACATTCTGCGAGGCCAATCCGGATGCCAACGTTATCAAGATGGGAATCGGTGACGTCACCCAACCGCTTTGCCCCGCCATCATCAGCGCGATGCACGCCGCCGTTGACGAGATGGCCGTCAAAAATACATTTCGAGGATACGGACCCGAGCAGGGATATGATTTTCTCCGAGAAGCGATCGCCAAGAATGACTATCAAGATCGCGGGATCGACGTTAGCGCTGATGAGATTTTCGTCTCAGATGGCTCCAAGTGCGATTCGGGAAACTTGCTCGATGTATTTGGCGACGACAACGTAATCGCTGTCCTTGATCCGGTCTATCCAGTCTACGTTGACACCAACGTGATGGCTGGACACACAGGCGAAGCTGACGATCAAGGCCGCTATGGAAAATTGATTTACATGCCGGTGACGGCCGAATCCAATTTCGAGCCGGAGCTACCGACCGAGCACGTGGATTTGATTTATCTTTGCTATCCCAACAACCCCACAGGCACGGTTGCCTCACGGGCGATGCTGGAAAAGTGGGTCGCTTACGCCAAAGAACACAACGCCATCATTTTTTATGACGCCGCCTATGAGGCGTTTATTTCAGAAACCGATGTGCCACGTTCGATTTTCGAGATTGAAGGAGCTCGCGACGTTGCGATTGAATTGCGAAGCTTCAGCAAAACCGCCGGTTTCACTGGTACTCGTTGTGCTTTCACCGTCGTTCCAAAAACGCTCAAGGGAACCAGTAAGGATGGAACTGAACAGCTGGTCCATCCGCTTTGGAATCGTCGCCACTGTACAAAGTTCAACGGTGTCTCCTATCCGATACAACGCGGCGCTGCAGCGGCTTACTCGCCCGAAGGAAAGCAACAGATTGCCGACTTGATCGCGTTCTATATGAACAATGCGAAGTTGCTTCGAGAAGGCCTGACGGCTGCCGGGTTCCAGGTCTACGGAGGAGTCAACGCTCCATATGTTTGGCTTAAAACACCAGGCTCGACAACGAGCTGGGACTTCTTTGATCAGTTGCTTCAAAAGTCTCACATCGTTGGAACACCAGGTAGCGGGTTCGGAGCATCGGGCGAAGGTTACTTCCGATTAAGCGCATTCAGCAGTATTGAAAATACCAAAGAAGCGATCGAGCGAATTCAAAAATCGGTTTCGGCAAGCGTGTAGTTCACGCCAAGAAGCAACCAATTTGCGAGGCTATTGGTGCCTGCGTGGGAGCCAGCCATTTTCTTGAGAGCTTGCCTCGAGTAAGCGGCAGGCTCATTTTTTTGGGCAAAACGCCCGGCAAAACACGACTAATTTTGCCGTCAATAAGTTTTGGTTAACTCGATCTTCAAGCCACGGTTGCTTCTAAGCCGAAATAGATAGACTGAGACTGAGCATGGATCGAGATTCTACAATTGAAATTAAGCGTGCCCCCGAGGGCGGGTATCGTCTGACTGCAAAGATGACGGTCGACTTACCGCGCGAAGAGGTGTTTGAGTTTTTTGCCGATGCGAACCAGCTCGAGCGAATCACGCCCTCCTGGCTAAATTTTAAGGTTCTGACGCCCCGACCGATAACTATGAAAGCCGGTTTGTTACTCGATTACAAAATTCGACTTCATGCAATTCCGATTAAATGGCGGACAGAAATCTCGGCTTGGGATCCGCCATTTCGCTTCGTCGACCAACAACTAAAGGGGCCCTACAAGCGTTGGCATCATGAGCACACGTTTGAGGAGGTCGATGGAAAAACGGTTGTTCTGGACAATGTCCATTATATTCCTAGCGGTGGGAGCTTGATTCACCGTTTTATGGTCAAACCGGATCTGGAAAAGATCTTCCGTTTCCGTCACGATACACTGACTGAGATCTTCGCTGCGAAGATTGCCGGGAAAGCCTCCCGGGAGAAACCTGCATCACGCTACTCGCCGCCGCTGCTGGCCGAGGGACAGCCGGAAAATTTTCGTGAACTCCATTCTAGATAAAATCGTCACTCACAAGCTTGGCGAAATTAGTGCTGCCAAGTCAGCCCGACCGATCAAAGATATCCAAGCCGCAGCAGAACAAGCTCCCAAGCCGAGAGATTTCCTGGGGGCGCTGACCAAGGGTGACCAGGCCGGTCGAGTCAGTTTGATCGCGGAAGTCAAAAAAGCCAGTCCATCCAAAGGCATCATTCGAGAGGACTTTTGCCCGGTTGATATTGCTTCGTCGTATGCGCGCAGCGGCGCTTCCTGCATCAGCGTGCTTACCGACGAGCACTTCTTTCAGGGCAGTCTGGATTATCTTCGGGACGTCCGAGCGGCCGTTGACATACCGTTGTTGCGGAAGGACTTTATTCTCGATGAGTATCAGGTCTTCGAAGCCAGAGCAGCCGGGGCCGATGCAGTTCTGTTGATTGCGGAATGTCTTACTCCAAGTCAACTCAAGGATCTACACGCGGTCATCGTAGAACTTAACATGACGGCTTTGGTAGAGTTGTACGATGCAGCGAATATTGAAGCGGTACTTGCTTGTAAGCCAACACTCGTTGGCGTCAACAACCGTGATCTCAACACGTTCGAGATCGACTTGCACCATTCAATTCGGATTAAGCAAAACCTGCCCGATGAAATTGCGATGGTTAGCGAGAGCGGAATCTTCACCAATCAGGACGTTCAATTGATGTTTGAAAACAAGGTTGATGCGATTCTCGTTGGCGAGTCGTTGATGCGTGCCGAAGATATCGACCAAGCGGTAAAGACTCTTTTGGGAGCTGCTGAGCCCTAACCTCAATTCAACCAAGGGCTTTGCTTTGACGACTCAATCTGAGACGTACCAATCAGTTTGATCCCAACAAAGCGTCTATCGAATTTTGCTTACCAAACCGCTGGTTGAATTGTTATTGGTTTTTCCCAATAGATTATTGAGCCCGGCTGGGATTTACCGATATTTGAAGCAATTGGTCGGCCCGACTGACATCTTGAAGAGCAGATTCCCTTTGCCTCAAATGATCTTCCTAAATATAAATCTACGGCGACTAATTTTAGGCTCTTGATGAACTCGATTTCGAGTTAGAGTTTAACCAGCAAGTTTGAATTCAGCAGTCCACTATTTCACCGGAAACGACATGGCAGACTTTATGGGCAATGTAAAAACAATCAACAGCGCAGCCCGAACTGTGATGTTGGCTGTCGTTATGGGGATCGTCGGCTATGGCGGATGGTACGGCTACACGAATTACATCAAGCCCGGCGCTCAAGCCAAGCAGGCAATCGCTGATCTTGAAGCGCTCAAAGTAAAGTACAAAGCCAACGAAGAGGCTTTGGCAGCGGCCAACAAGGACAACGAGCGGCTTACAACATCGCTGAAGCTTCTCAAGATCCAACGCCGAATCGCCAATCTGACGGTCTTGGAAAAAGGAAAAGACGAAGAGGGCAATCCGTACATGGAAGTCGCGTTCACGGAAGTCAATGAGCAAGGCGAGACCGTTGGCTCAACTCGAAATTATACCGTCAAAGGAGAGAAGCTCTATGTCGATGGCTGGATCGTTTCTTTTGAAGACAAGTACGTTGAGCAAGCCGATGAACTTCGTTCGGCGTCAATGTACGTTTTCAAAAGTATCTATGGCGATCACGAAAAGCCGTCTGAAGGGCAAAGCCTGGACATGGAATCGGCTGACGGCGGCGCACCGGGAATTTATCAAAGCGATGACAAGCGTGCGTTCGAAGAGCAGATTTGGGGTGATTTCTGGAGGGTTAGCAATGACATCAACCGGCAAAAGGATCTTGGAATTCGAGCCAGTCACGGCTTGGCTGGCTACGTTAAACCCGAAGAGGGTAAAACGTATCAAGTCCACATTCGCGCCAGTGGTGGAATGACTCTCAATCCGATTGAAGAGCCGTAGTCACCAGTAGCGGTATCAGGCGTCGCAGCCTCGCAGACGCCACGCAACAGCGGCATCACTACCATGCGACTCCACATCTTCTTTCTTATCGCAGTATCAATCGAACGGCGCTAAATTTTCTCACCGCCCAGGCATGAGTCGGTGAAGCGGTTGGGCGGACTTGCGAAAACGCTCAAGTACCGAGTTTTTTGGGCACTGCACCCAATCAATTACGCCAATGATTGGCTTCCAGGATTTTGCCGCTTGCAAAGTCATACCCGGGAAACGAAGATTTACTGCTGCGCTTCCGCCATAAAATTGAATTGAACAAAGGACCAAAAAATGGTTATTAAAAAAGCAAGTGTTATATTGGGAATCGTTCTGGCTGGATTTCTTCAATCTCAGGAGTTGGCCGCTCAGTCTCAGTCCAAGGCGGCAGATGGCTCACAGACAAAGACCGCAATGACAGGGCAGGGTGGTAAAGTCCTTTTGCATGAAACTTTTGAAAGCCATAAAATCGACCGCTCTCCGGATGTTTCGTCGCTTGAGCGCGATGAGCAAGTTACCGTCGTTGACGGCGAAGGAAAAGTTGGCTCAGGACAGGTCGCTCATTTCAATGATTCTGACGATGAGATAGGTGCATTGGAGTACAACCTGGGAGACTCCGAACTGGGCGGCATGTACATCGAGTTCGATGCCATGAACAACGCTCCCACCAAAGGCGACAAATCGTCAGCAGTCATTTTCGGTGTCGGTCCCTGGACCGAGGGCCAGGCATTGGTGCTCAGCTCCAAAGCCAAGCGAGCGTTTGGTCTTGAGTTATATCAACAGAAAAATCTTAAACTGCGGGTAGGCGACAATGTGGTGGCTGCCATGAAGTATGACGCTGCCAAACCATGCAACGTCAAGATCTGGGTCAACGACAATGACGAAAACGCCATGTCCTACAAACGACCCGATAACGGAGAAGCCGCTTCGTTGGGAGCGGATTCAGTCGTTGCCTGGGTCAACAATGCTCTGATCGGCGATCTCAAAGCGACTGGCAATCCAATGCATCGCGAAATCACCGAAGGCGCTGCCGTGATAGGTCGCGTCGGTTTCAGTTCGGCTTCGACTAAGGTAGCCGATTTTCTGTTCGACAATCTGCACGTCGAAGACCTAACAGCCATGGCCAAGCCCGCAGCAACAACCCCCGCGGCCTCAACTGAAGGCTCAAGCACCAAAGCGGAAGGCTCAAGCACCAAAGCCGAAGGGTCAGGAGCCAAAGCTGAAGGGTCAATACGCAAGGCGACTGAAGCAGAGATCGTAGACGAATAACCCAATGCCGGCAGGTACGTCGCTTGCCCGAACTCGATTTTATTTTAGCCGTATGAGAAATGCTCATACGGCTTTTTTCATCACAGACTAATGCCTACACCCGCAGCTACATGCTGCCACGCTTCGCCGCTAGAACACTGCAACTTCAAAGCTAACGCGTCGAGGCTGTGATTTTATCAAACACATGGAACGATAATGGTAACCCGAAGCGTAAGCGAGGAAGAATCGGCAACTGAAACCGCCTTCGCTAACGCGTTGGGTTTCCATTATGGATCGATCCACTTCGCGATCTTTCTTCCGGTGACGCTCATCGGAGCCTCGCGGACTTGAGCGATCGTCATCCACCGAAGATTGCTGTTCTTTTTGAGCCGTCCAGTCACGGTTGCGGCAACGTAGCAGTCGAGTTTAATTTTGTACTTGGTGACGGCGTGCTTGAGTTGCTTGCTTGACTTCTCAAGAGCTACCACCAGACCGGTTTCCCGATTAACCGTTTTTGCAATTGACGATTCAATACTGCCAGCGCCTTGGACAAGGTTGAGGCGGGCTGAAGCCAACGACTTAGCGGATCCTTTTGACTTTTGATTCTGCAAATCGCTTTGATCGGGAAAACCGATTTCGTAGCGGGGAAAGTCCCAAAGCCCAGCCCAGCGCTCATCGGCACCACATTGACGAACCAGGAACTTGTTTCCTCGTTTTACGATCACGATCGCTTCGTTAAGCTCCTGGTACTTCATTTTTTTAGTCGCAACAGGAATCGACTCTTGCAAACCTTTGACTGCCGTAGGACAAAGACCCCGGATCGGACAGATCAAGCACTGGGGACGTTTGGGGCGACAGATTTCACTTCCCAATTCCATCAACGATTGATTGAAATCGCCGCAACGCTTTCGCGGAAGAATCGATTCTGAGAATTCCCAGAGCGCCTTTTGATTGCTTGTGGACCGTGGGTCGGACTTCATCTCCATCAGTCTGGCAAACAATCGAATCGTGTTGCCTTCAAGAATCGGCTGCTGCTGATCCAACGAAATCGACAGAATTGCGCCAGCGGTATAGCGACCGATTCCGGGCAGCGCCAGCACCGATTCAAAATCGGTGGGAAACCTGCCACCGTGCTGTTGAACGACAAGCTTGGCGGCAGCGTGTAATTGCCGAGCCCTACGGTAATAGCCCAGCCCCTCCCAAAGCTTGAGAACATCGGCTTCTTCGGCAGACGCGAGCTTTTTGACCGTAGGAAAACACTTCATGAACCGCTTGTAGTAGTTGACCACCGTGGCAACCTGAGTTTGTTGCAGCATGATTTCGCTGACCCAGATTCGATAAGGCGTTTTGTTCTTACGCCAGGGCAAATCACGCTGGTTCTCGTCGAACCATTTTAATAATTTTGGCCGCAGGGCAGATTTCCATTTGGCGTCGTGCATTGGAATTGGTTACACAGGTTCGAAATTGTTCATCGCCTTTGGCTCCGCGTAAGTACCGCCTGACGCATCTTTGGCGAGCGGCTGACAGTTTATTGGCAACCCGACGCGTCAGCGAAAATTAATGGGGATCCTCGCCTACGCGTCGGGTTACCATATAAATTGCTTAACCAGCAACAATATTTACCAGCTTGTCCGGGATGACGATCACTTTGCGTACCGTCAAACCATCAAGGGCCGCGACGATCTTCTCATCGGCTAAGGCAAGTTTCTCCAAATCGTCTTTTGACGTTCCAGTGGGCACCATGATCTTGGATTTAGTCTTCCCGTTGATCTGAATTGGAACTTCATTGGCTGCATCCACGGTCAATGATTCTTCAAACTGCGGCCAAGGTTCGTAGGCCAACGATTCCGCGTGCCCCATCAATTTCCAAAGCTCTTCGGCAATGTGTGGCGCAAAGGGAGAAAGCAACAACACAAACTGCTCCATCAACGGTTGAGGACGTTGTTTTTGCTTGGTAAAGAAATTGACAAACTCCATCATTCTACTGATCGCCGTATTGAAACTCAGCGACTCAATATCCAACGTGACTTTCTTGATCGTCTTGTGCAACGTACGAACTTGCTCATCGGTTGACTCGTAATCGCCAACGGCAGCATTGAGCTGGAGATCTTCGCTTTTCTCGTCAACAATCATTCGCCAGACGCGATCCAAAAAGCTCCGCACTCCGTTGACGCCGGCCATACTCCAGGGCTTGGATTGCTCAAGCGGCCCCATAAACATTTCGTACAGCCGCAGCGCATCGGCGCCGTACTCCGCAACAATCACGTCAGGATTAACAACGTTGCCACGGCTCTTTGACATCTTGTAAGCCCGACTGTCGACACTGATCTTCGGATTGGATTTGAGAACAAATTTCTCACCGGCCTTTTCGGCTTGGTCTGGTTCAAGCTTGACGGCATGGACGATTTCTCCAGTTGACTGAGCGACCGGCTTCTTCTCATCATTCTCTTTCACGTGGCTCGCGCAGATCCACTGCTCATTCGAATCCCGGTACCCGGTAAACTCAACGTCACCAAGGATCATCCCCTGATTGACGAGTTTTTTGAACGGCTCAGAAGTTTGCAGATACCCTCGGTCGTAGAGGACTTTGTGCCAAAAGCGCGAATAAAGCAAATGCAGCACCGCATGCTCAGCTCCGCCGATGTACAAATCAACGGGCATCCATTGCTTTTCCAATTCTGGATCCACAAAGGCGCCTTCGTTGTTGGGGTCGATAAACCGCAAGAAGTACCAACATGACCCGGCCCACTGCGGCATCGTATTGGTTTCCCGTTTGTACTTCACGCCGTCGATTACGGGATAAAGCCAATCATCGTCGGCTTTTTCCAGCGGCGGTTCGGGACGACCGTGAGGTTTGAAGTCTTCGAGCTGGGGAAGATCGACCGGAAGATCTTCGACCGGCACCCCTCGCATCATTCCCGTTTGGTTACCCGCTTCATCAAGCTCGTGCAGAATCGGAAACGGTTCGCCCCAGAATCGTTGACGACTGAACAACCAGTCTCGCAATTTATAATTGACCGCCGCTCGGCCCATGCCATCCTTAACCAACTGCTCAATAATTTTAGATTTGAAGTCGGCAGTCGAAAGCCCGTCATACGCTCCCGAATTGATCGCCGTGCCGAGACCGGCAAAGCAATTCTCGCCAGCCATCACAGCGTCACGATCTACCTCAGCTTTGGCTGGTGGTTCGACAACAGGTGTGATCTCGAGATCATAGGTTTTGGCGAATTCAAAATCGCGAACGTCGTGAGCAGGAACCGCCATAATGGCTCCAGTTCCATAGCTGGCCAAAACATAGTCGGCGATCCAAATCGGAACCTCTTTTCCGTTGACCGGGTTGACCGCATAGCTACCGGTAAAAACACCTGTCTTTTTAGTACGATCATCCTGTCGATCCCGATCGCTCTTCATGGCTGCATCATCGCAGTACTTTTTCACTGCAGCGGCCTGGTCAGTCGTCGTCAACTGCTCGACCGCTTTATGCTCAGGTGCGATGACCATATAAGTCGCACCAAAAAGCGTATCAGGGCGTGTCGTATAAACACGCAGCGAAACAGGATCCTGGCTCCGTGGAAAACCATCGGCAGACCGGGAAGCCTGCCAATCCTCTAGCGTACCCTTTTCACCAAAATGGAAATCGACTTCGGCACCGGTGCTACGACCGATCCAATCTCGCTGAAGTTTCTTGATGCCTTCAGGCCAGTCGACTTGTTCCAGATCATTCTCCAGGCGATCGGCATACGCAGTGATACGCAACATCCACTGGCGAAGCGGCATGCGCTGAACCGGGTGCTTGCCGACCTCGGAAAGTCCATCGACGACTTCTTCGTTGGCCAACACCGTGCCCAGCCCCGGACACCAATTGACCGGTGCGTGCGACTCGAATGCCAACCGATGCTCATCCTGATATTTTCGAACCGCATCATCGCCGTCCGATTTTACATCGGCCGGAATTGGCAACTCGCTGATCGGTCGGCCTTTTTGCTGCTCGGCATCAAACCAGGTATCGAACAGCACAAGGAAAATCCACTGAGTCCACTTAAAGTAGCTAACATCAGTGGTGGAGATTTGACGATCCCAGTCGTAGCTGAAACCAAGATCTTTCAACTGGCGCACAAACGTGTTGATATTCTTCTCGGTAAACTCACGCGGCGAAGCGTTGTTTTTGATCGCGTGCTCTTCGGCCGGCAATCCAAAAGCGTCGAAGCCCATCGGATGCAAAACCGTTTTGCCGGCCATCCTGGCTTGGCGAGAAACGATGTCCGTCGCGGTGTAACCTTCGGGGTGACCAACGTGAAGCCCATCCCCACTGGGATAAGGAAACATGTCGAGCGCGTAGAGTTTCTCGCCAGTTACTTTTTCCGGAGTTTTAAACGTCTTGTTTTCATCCCAAAATCGTTGCCATCTCGGTTCGATTTCTGCCGGATTGTACTTGGTCACAGATTTTCCTCTAAACGTTAAGTATCAGCCGATGGCTGATTGGTCTACAAACAACAAGGTTTTCAAACGAAGTATGGTAACTAGAAGCCAGTTGGGTCGAAAGGAGCACCTTGCCCCGATACCCCCTCCTGAGAGGAAACTTGGAATCGCAAGGTTCCCTGAAGCAGCATTGTTACGGACGTCGCATGGCCGTCCGGGTTCACAGAACCGTCACAAACGAGCATAACAAACCGGCTTAGGCGTTGGTTCATTAAAAAGTGGTAGGTTTTATCGGAGTTTATGCTAAACTGGGTCCCTCCCTCAGCTCAACGGAAACCATCTCTTCAGGACCAATTGTGATTCGACGAAACGCACGAATTCGGCTCACCGAAAAAGATCGTGACATGATGCGGGCAGCAAGTCGTTTCAACGCTCAGTTGCTTGATTTTGTCAGGCCCAGTGTCAAACCAGGTATCACCACAGGTGAGCTGGACAAGATTGTTCACCAATACACCGTTGACCACGGGCATGTTCCAGCTTGCTTGGGTTATGCCGGAGACGCCGGAGCATACCCCAAGAGCTGTTGCATCAGCGTCAACGATGTGATTTGCCACGGAATCCCCGGTAACTATGAACTCAAACCCGGTGACATCGCCAATGTTGATTTGACGACGATTGTTGATGGTTGGCATGGTGATCAATCGGAAACATTTCTCATTGGTGAGGACTCAGATATTAGCAACGAAGCGCGTCAGGTAACTCAATGCGCATTTGATTGTTTGTACCTCGCGATCGAAGCAATCAGTCCCGGCTGTCGAATATCGGTCATCGGGGAAACCATCGTCGATTACGTTCAGCGAAATTATGGCTTTGGGATCGTCGACAAATATGTCGGGCATGGCATTGGTGCCAAATTTCATCAACGTCCCAACATTCCTCATGTCCCAAGCGCACAATCGCATCGTGATCGACTTCATCCAGGAATGTGCTTTACAATCGAGCCAATGATCAACGGTGGAACAGCTCGCTCGATTGTCGATCAGCAAGATGGCTGGACGGTGCGAACCCGCGACGGTCGGTTGTCGGCTCAGTTTGAACACACGATCCTGATGACCGAAGATGGGCCAGAGATCTTGACCACGACCAAAGACGGTCCCAAACCCGGGTTTCAGTTTTAGCAGTACCAATCTTTAGCACTTGATTGTGCAACTTTGTTTGTTGGCATCGTTGAACTGGACGAGGCTCTGTTTTTCAAATGTGAGCGGCGAGGCGCTAGCCGCAGGTTCGTTGTGTTTATCGGGGGCATCGCCTTGCCTGCCCCTCAGTCCATGATGAAATTGTCAGACAGTGCCCAGGAAAACCTCGCGCGACAAAGCGACGGTCGACAACGGCTTCGAAACAACTCCGAGTAACGATGGCTGATTCTGATTCTTCATATTACTTGCTACTCGGTGGTGAAACTGGAGTCCGGCAACTGGTCGATCGGTTTTATGATCTGATGGAAATGATGCCGGCAGCCAAAGGCATCCTCGATTTGCATCCTCAAGATCTAACCAGTTCACGCGACAAGCTATTTAAATTCCTGTCCGGATTCTTTGGCGGACCATCGCTATACATTGAGCAATACGGGCACCCGAGGTTGCGTGCTCGGCACCTACCGTTCCCGATTGGGGAAAGCGAACGGGACCAATGGATGCTGTGCATGAACCAAGCGATCGACGAACAATTCGACGACGCGATGCTTGCTCAGCAGTTGAAGCTGACTTTTTTCCGCACAGCAGATCACATGCGCAATGTTCCCTAGTTCGCCCCTTGGTCGATTGGTAACCGTAGTGATGCGAGGATCTACTGCGCTTATGGTAACACTACTGCGCTTATGGTACCTCGAAACTTTAGTGAAGAACTGATCCTCGCTAACGCTTTTTGAAGTTGCAGAGTTTCTAGCGGTGGGTGTAAGGGTTCGTAATACCGATCCGCAGCGTGACTGGTACGTCTAGCCGTTGCGGCATGTAGCTGCGGATGCAAGCCCGCAGAATAGAATGTCACCCTCCCTCTGGGAGGGTGGGGCGCAGCCCGGGGAGGGCTGTTGAAGAAAATATGATGTTCGCCGAGAGCAAACCTTCCCGAGTCTTCGGCTCCACCCTACCGTAGGGAGGGCAACTTTCTTCTAGTGCAATTTCAAAACTCACGCGTCGGGTTACCAAATAGCACGATATTTCCTCTGTCAGATCGGGTTACCACCAACAGTAACGCCCAACGATGCACCATGTGCTATCACTGTTCGACTTGAGTCGGCTACCCAATTTAAGTACAAACTGCCAGCTTGTACCGAAAATTTACGTTGCCCGTTGGTGGCAATGTTAAATTGACTGGACAAGAAACAACCAGAGACCAATCAATCGGTTCGATATCGCGGAACGGAATCAAGGACGATTCTCTATGCTTAAAACCCAAACCATTCTCGCTGCGACCCTGCTAACGGCAGGTTTTTTGTGCCTCACAAATGTTGCCAAAATCGCCGCACAAACATCTGGCCAAGAGCTGGAATTCCCCTACCAAGCATTGGTGCTGAGCGATCGGGCCAGCGTTCACAGTGGCCCCGGACAAGTGCACTATGAAACCGAAGAATTGAAACAAGGTGAAGCAGTTGAAGTCTACCGCCATGATCCAGGAGAATGGTGCGCGATCCGACCGCTGGCAGGAAGCTTCAGCCTGGTTCCTGAATCAACGCTGAAGATCATTAGCAGAGGCGTTGGCGAAATCAAAGCTGACGGAACCCAGGCTTGGGTAGGAACAAAGCTGGGCCCAGTCGACAAACCGCTTTGGCAAGTCAAACTCAAAAAAGGTGAGAAGGTCGAAGTTGTCGGTCAAGTCAGCTGGCCCAACCCGGAAGGGCATTCGACGGTTTGGTATCAAATCTCTCCGCCGGCCGGAGAGTTTCGTTGGATCAAAATGTCGGACTTACAGCTTCCCGTTTCGGCGCGTCTGGCAATCAAGCCACCCACCAAAACCAAACCGCCAATCGATTTAGCCACGGCTGTCCGGTCCAGGATCGACCGTTCGCCAGCAGCATTAACTCTTCCATCGACTGGAATCGAGACTGCCCAGCTTGGCGATGCAGAACTGGACCCGATTGTATCCGATTCAAAAGTTCAATTGGCCAGCATGCAGTTTGAAGACAATTCACCACGAGTTTCGTCCAATCGAGGGTGGCGCCAAGCAACCCGGCCAATCCGTAATCGAGCCGTTGCCAACAACAGTAACTCGTCGTCTTATCAACGCGAGCAATATGAATCTTCCCGGCCCGGAAGTTACTCGGGAGCACCGGGAACGCCATCGAGCTACGGAAAGTCGCCGGACATCAACTATCAACCACAAACTCGGCCAGCTCGAGTGCCAAACCGATATGCCGATGCAAGTCCGTCTCGTAGAAATCTGGCACGAAGCCTCAACGATGCGCGGGCCCAGGGAGGTGGTTTTCCAACCAATACTGGAGCAGGCAACCTCGGTCCAGTGGTACCAGTAGTGAATAACTTCACCGCGCCAACGATTGTGGAAACCCATCGAATTGACGATCTCGAGCTGCAGCTGACACGAGAGATGCTCCGAGATCCAAATCATTGGAAACTCGAAGACCTTGAGTTCCGGGCTGCAAACATTTCCAGAATGACCACCGATCCCAACGAAAAGATTCTGGCAGAAAAATTCCTCCAGAAAATTCGAAATTGCCGAACAATCAAGTTCGGATTCGAATCGCAATCAGCGTCAAAAAGAAATTCCGGGGGAGGTGGCCCATCGTCTGGATCAAGCACCACCAACAATCTTGGATCAAGCACTACTAACAACCTTGGATCAGCCACTACCAACAACCTTGGATCAAGCACCACCAACAGCTTTGGATCAAATACCAACAACTTCGCCAACACAGGATCCAATCTACGATCAGGAGCAACCTATGACGCGCACGGCTGGCTGAATCAAATGGTCACCGATGGAGGCCAGGGTAATCCTTCGTATGTCCTTCAAGACGCCAATGGAAAAATAACCCATCACGTTTCCCCGATTCAGGGAATGAATCTTCACCGCTATTTGAGATCGAAAGTGGGTATCATTGGCCAACGCGGGTACCACAAACGTTTGAACCTCGATCACGTTACTGCACATCGCGTCGTCGAACTACAAAAACGGCGATAGGCAATCCATCTCACAGCTGCCTCGGTTTGCTCCATTGCTAACTTCGCACGCGAGTTGAATCGCGTACAATTATCTCGGTTTCAAAGTCGGGAACTTCAAATTCCTCTTCGTGGATCAGCTTTAATAAAACCGATGCGGCGGCCGTTCCAAGCTCGCGCCCCGGTTGCCTGACCGTGGTCAGAGGCGGGTTGGTGAAGGAGGATTCGTCCTGGTCATCGAAGCCGATAATCGAAATATCTTCAGGCACACGAAAGCCGCGTCGAGAAAGTGCAAGTATGGCACCGAAGGCCATCATGTCATTGGCAGCAAATATCGCGGAAAACGACTTGCTTTTGGTCAAAAAACTCTCAACCGCCATCACACCTGAATTCCCATCAAAATTGCCAGGAAAGATTAGATCGCGGTCGATTTGAACACCAGCTTCAGTCAAGGCACGTTCATACCCAGCCAAGCGGAGAACCGCATCTTGATGGTCGTCGATGCCGGCGATGTGCGCGATCTTTCGATGCCCCAAGTCCAACAAATGTTTGGTTGCATCGTAGCCGGCTTTTTCGTTATCGATAAACAGGCATTGCTTCTCCCAATTCTTGACTTCCCAACCCGCGATCACTATCGGAAGCTGCTCGCCGATTTTATCAATATCTTCTCTGGACAAAACGTCTCCGATAGCGATCAGCCCATCAACCTTCCGTCCGATCAACGTTTGGACCGCAGCTTTAGATACGTCGGACTTCCACTGTCCGTCAGCAAAAAGTGGAGAGTAGCTTGAAGGTGTTAAGTGGGCCAAAACGCCTTGCGAGATTGCATCGTATATCGGGCTGCCGATATTTTGAGTCAATACTCCAATCGTTTTCGATGAACCGCTTGCCAAGCCCTGGGCGAAGACATTGGGTTCAAAATTCATCTCCTTCATTGCAGCCAGAATCGCCGTCTTCTTTTCTTCGCTCACCTTGGCTGTGCCGTTGATGACTCGAGAAACAGTCGCTTGAGATACATTGGCTTGATCAGCAATGTCCGAGATCGTAATGTTCTTTTTCGGTTTGCTACCCATGCGTTTGTTTGGTTTCAGATGTCGAATTGATAAGGTGAGTCGATAAGCTTCTGAGGGCTATTGTCGTCCTAAGCAAAACTCTCGCCAGCCCTCATTGCGAAGTATCGTCATTCCACGATTCCCGCTGACAAAAAATCTATCGAACTGGGAAACTTGGCTTTGTCATTTTTGCTCTTCACTTTTGGGAAGTTCACACTGCTAGGCGATGATAAGACTTGAGGTCGGTCATTTTTTGGCTGAGCCATAATTTGACTTTCGCCATAGGTCTTTGGTTATTTGGAAAAGTAATGAAAAGTGATATTAACAAGATTATGAAAACGCTTGCTTGAATATCCCGCACAAAGCTCAATTTTATACACAAATGGCCTACGTTTTTGGTTGACAACTTCCTAATACCCTTAAATAATTGGCATGTAAGCGGTATCATGCCGTCTTTGGAGGTTCTGAGCTGGACTAACCTGGCTCGGTTGCACAT
>CAYSQZ010000001.1:67485-75682 GCA_964433035.1 uncultured Pirellulaceae bacterium
GTTTCTTTTTGCAGGCCGTTAAGTGCATCATCTTCCAGTTTTGTGCATCTTCCAGTTTTTTTAGATTTTTTAAGAGTGGATTGAAAATATAGAGCGACTGCTTTGGGAGCCTAAGCTTTTTGCGAACACTTTAAAAAGCTTGCCAAAGTAAAGTTGCAAAGTTCCTGCTAAGACGAACTGGAAACGAGTTGTCTGGGTGATGTCATGACTTTGTTGGGTTGTTAGGTCAAGCCGATTTCATTTTGGCATATATGCCACAATCCATAGTTTGAGATTAAGAAAGCCAAGAAAGAGTACCAAGGAGTAAATTGATTACTTTTTTGGTTTGATAATTTATGCCTGAACCCAACCCTTATGACTCGCCTCAGCCTCCGCAGGCAGCTTCGCTATCTTCTGGTGACAAGGTGCCATTTGGTGAAAAGGTTGGCTACGGGTTGGGGGATACAGCTTCTAACCTTTACTGGAAGCTGTTTGAGAACTTTCAGCTTTACTTCTACACAGAAATCTTCGGCATCACTGCAGGCGCTGCGGGATCGATGTTCCTGGTAACGAAGATCTGGGATGCCTTCAATGATCCAATGATCGGTTTTCTCGCCGATCGAACGCGTACAGCGTGGGGGCGTTTTCGACCATACCTTATTTGGATGTCGATACCTTTCGCCTTAACTGGCATGTTGGCCTTTTACACACCCGATTTGCCTCCCACTCAAAAACTGATTTACGCCTATGTCACCTACACGCTGGTGTTCATGGCCTATACCGCAATCAATATTCCTTACGGCGCATTGATGGGCGTGCTGTCCTCCAATTCGCTGGAGCGGACAAGCGCTTCGACGTTTCGATTTATCCTGGCGTTCTTTGGCGGTCTAGTCGTTCAACTGTGCACGTTGCCATTGGTGGAATATTTTGGCGGCGGGATGGTGGAGGTAGTAAAAGATGGCGCCACCATTGAAAAGGTTGCAGATCCGCAAACAGGGTTCTTTTGGACGGTCGTTTGCTATGCGGTTCTCGCGGTGATCCTGTTCACAATTACCTTTCTAACTACTAAAGAACGTGTTCAGCCAGAACAAAAAGAAAACGTTGCGCTGTCTCAGGACGTCAAAGACTTGCTCAAGAACTGGCCTTGGATTGTCCTGCTTTTTGTTGGTCTTTTTCAAATTCTCGCAGGTTGGACACGCGGTAGCGCGACGGCCTATTACTTCGAGTATTTCGTCGATGCAGCAACGATCCCGACTGTGTTGGGCTTAGACCTCAGTTCGTTTGGAAACTTCTTTTTCTGGGGCGGAGTGTTTGCCATTCTCGGGATGTTTATGACCAAACCACTGGTCAAGCTTTTTGGCAAAAAATGGCTTTTGATCTTAACGATGGTGGGCAATGCTGCTTGCATGGGAGCGTTCGTTTTCCTGAGCAAGGAACAATGGCAACTGATGTACGGGCTACATTTATTGGGTGCGTTTATCAGTGGACCGATGCCCATCTTGCTGTGGTCCATGTACGCCGACGTTGCAGACTACTCCGAGTGGCGTAACCACCGCCGCGCGACAGGATTGGTTTTCGCGGCGGCAACGTTTGCTCAAAAAATGGGAAGTGCTTTGGGTGCAGCAGTACCTGGTTGGGCACTTAGCTATAGCGGGTTTGTGGAACCTGTGGACAACCTCAAGCAAGTCCAGTCCGAGGAAACAATCTCGGGCATCATTTCAATGATGAGCGTCTTGCCCGCGATCTTTTTACTCTGTGGCTGTGTCGCAATGCTGGCCTACAACTTGACTCCCAAACTACTGAATCAAATCGAATCCGAACTCTCGGAACGTAAATCCCAAGCGGCGGAAAGTTAACCGCCAATCCTTCCAACGAAGTAAAGCAGCTTTTCTAAAGAAGAATCACAACAGGAACATCGGCAAAGAGAATGAATATTCAGCTTCAGGAAAAAAACATTGACACGCTAAATTTCGATTCAGGGCAATCGACATTGGTGCTCCCGGTTGCCAATTCAACTGGCTACGTCGACCTGATGGGAGATTCCTGGTTTCAGGTCAAAGATGCCAATTCGATTCCCGAATTTTTTACGATGCCCGTCAGCTCCAGCGATCATTGGATGTTTGTTTCCAGTTTTGGCGCAGTGACTGCCGGCCGACGAAATCCAGACAACGCCCTGTTCCCTTACTACAGTTGCGACAAACTGATTGACACAGCCCAAACTGCTGGCCCGCTGACACTCATCCGCTTGATCGATGGGTCTGGCAAAACAGTGGTCTGGTCTCCGTTTTCCAATGACCTGATTCGGACCACCCCTTCGCGATCGGTCTACAAAAATGTTGCAGGCAACAAGTTATTGTTTGAGGAATTCAATCGGGAGCTGGGGCTGAGCTTTTGGTACCAATGGGCGTTTGGAGAAGACTTCGGATTTATCCGTAGCTGCCAATTGATCAATCATAACTTGGAAGAAATTAGTGTTTCGGTACTCGACGGAATTCAAAATGTGCTACCTCCAGGGGTGACAGAGGAATTTCAAATGAAGTACAGCAGTCTCGGCGATGCTTACAAAAAGAGCGAGTTGCTCCCGGAAACAGCCTTGGGCCTGTTTTACTTGAGTTCAATTCCGTCTGACGAAGCATTGCCCAGCGAGGGCCTCAAAGCCACAACCGTTTGGGCGACTGGCTTACCCAATCCGCAAACACTGCTTTCGACTGATCAACTCCGGGCGTTTATTGAAACCGGAAACGTCGAAACCGAAACCGACAAACGAGGCAAGCGAGGAGCTTACCTGGTCGCTTCATCGTTTCGCCTGCCGTCCGCAGAGTCGATGCGGTGGAATGTAGTTGCTGAATTGGAGCAAGACCACTTTGATGTCGTTCAACTGTCGCAATTCCTGGGTGAATCCGACCCGGATTCACGTTGTCAAAGTTTGGCTCAAGACATAGCAGCGTGCCAACGTCGGCTTGACCAAATCATTTCTTCGGCGGACGGAGTCCAAGCCGGTTCGGATCAGCGGCGCGTCCATCGTCACCGCTCCGATGTCACTTATAACGTGATGCGAGGCGGGATCCCCAATGACAACTACATTGTCAGCGTCAAAGATTTTTTGAAGTACCTCGCTACCCGCAACGTTCCGGCATTTCAAAAATTTCAAAAACAGATTGAGCAACTCGGTGTCGAAATCTCTTTATCCCGACTGCACAGCGAGGTCAAGCGAATTGGAGATCCGGATCTTTCTCGTCTAGGTGAAGAGTATTTACCCTTTACCTTTGGGCGTCGACACGGCGACCCTTCCCGTCCGTGGAATCGCTTTTCTATCGAGACTCGAGAAGCCGACGGAAACCGGCGTATCGCTTACGAAGGCAACTGGCGGGATATTTTCCAAAACTGGGAGGCGATCGCGTTCGCTTGGCCAGGATTTACCAACTGCATGATTCGCAAGTTCGTCAACGCATCGACGGCCGATGGCTACAACCCGTACCGTATCAATGAATCAGGTGTTGATTGGGAAGTGCCCGAAGAAGATCAATTCTCCAATATTGGCTACTGGGGAGATCATCAAATTATCTATCTGGCCAAATTGCTGGAATGGTCGCGCAAGACCAATCCACAAGCCGCCGATGAAATGCTCAGCGATGAAAACTGCTCGTATGTTAACGTGCCTTATCGGATCGCCAATTACGATTCGATTCTCAAGGACTCAAGTAACACGATTGAGTTCGACGACCGTTTAAACAACGAAATCAATGCAAAGGTAGAGTCGTTCGGAACCGACGCCAAGCTGCATCTTGGTTCCGATGGGAACGTTCAGCATGTTTCGATGCTGGAGAAACTCTTGCTACCGGCGATGGTCAAGATGACCAATTTCGTACCCGGCGGCGGCATCTGGATGAACACTCAGCGTCCCGAATGGAACGATGCCAACAACGCACTTGTCGGTCGTGGTGTTTCAGCGGTAACTGCGTTTTATCTTCATCGCTTCTTTGAAGGAATGAAGCATTGGCTCGCCGACTACGTCACTCGCAATCCCGATCGTCAATTCTCGATATCCAAGCCAGTATGGACGATGATTCTGGGCGTCGCGCAGACACTACGTGACGCCAACCAAAGCGACCCAGCATCGAACCGAGAGCGTAAACTGATCGTTGACAAGTTGTCGACCCTTGGAAGCGAGTACCGTGAGAGCTTGTATCGTGACGGCGTGAGTCAGGAGAAAACGATCGTCCATTTATCAGAGTGTACCGCTGCGATTGAGGCTTGCCTTGAAAGCCTGAAATCATTTACCAGTCAAAACAAGCGATCGTGCGGGCTCTATGATGCCTACCACCTGCTAAGCATCACCGACGACGAGGTTTCACTGGAACGGCTTGATGAGATGCTTGAAGGGCAGGTCGCTGCGATCAGTAGCGGCGCGCTTTCGTCAGAAGAGTGTTGCGATGCTCTTGATCGCTTACGGGAAAGCAATCTCTATCGCGCCGATCAGAATAGCTATATTTTGTACCCGAATCGGCAGCTTCGACCGTTCATGCAGAAAAACCAGCTCGATGCCAGTGCGGCAAAGAATTCCAAACTTATTGAGCGGCTGCTCGCCGACAAAAATCGCTCGGTCGTCCGAGCCAACCTCAACGGCAAGCTCAATTTCTGCGGTGACTTTCGTAACGTTCACGACCTGCGGAAAGCACTCGACGTTCTGGCTGATTCAAACCCGGACTATCAATCGCTCGTGCAGTCTGATCGCGAGTATTTAGAAGAGCTGTTCGAGTCGACTTTCGATCACCACAGATTCCTTGGCAGATCGGGCACCTTTTTTGCTTATGAAGGACTTGGATCGATCTACTGGCACATGGTGTCAAAACTTGCTCTGGCAGTGATTGAGCAGTACGTGGCAGAATCACAAGTTGCTGCCAGGCCTGAATTACTCTCGCGACTTCGAGACCACTATCGAAAGATCCGCGATGGTTTGGGAGTCAACAAAGCGCCCGAGCTCTACGGAGCTTTTCCCATCGACGCCTATTCTCATACGCCTGAAAATTCTGGGGCTAAACAACCTGGTATGACGGGGCAGGTCAAAGAAGACGTGTTGTGCCGAATGCTTGAACTTGGTGTTCGAGTTGAGAATGGAGCGATTGCGTTTGAACCCTCTCTTTTCCAATCCAAAGAATTCTCTCAGCATCAATCAGCCTTTCAATTTTATGGACTTGCCGGCAACGACCGCGAGATCAAACTAGACGAAGGCATGTTTGGCTGGACCTGGTGTCAAACTCCAATCCTGTTTGTTGAGTCTGATCGTCAGAGATTGGTACTGACGCTGGCAAATGGTGAAGTCCAGGAGCGGCAACAGCTTGAGCTTTCAGCCACCGAGGCTAATCAACTTTTCCAGAGGACGGGTGAGATTAAACAGATCGAAATTTTCCTCGCCCGCCGTAACAAGCAATAGCCGGAACAATCACCAATGGTCAAAACAAAATCGATGGGAAAATCAGTCCGCCAAACCTGCTTGATTGCCACGTTGGTACTTGGTTGCGGCATGATGTTGGCGGGCGATTCGAATCTAGCGATCATTTCAACCCTCTCGGCCCAGAGCGTCCCAGCCACCCCTGTAATTGAAGGCGTAGAAGTTGTCGGCTTGGCCAAGAACAACCAAGCAGATCAGGTCAGGCCCAGCCAAGGCGTTGTCGAGCTGGTTCGCAACGAATCCGGCTGGCAATTGTTGCGAGATTCCAAGCCCTACTACATCAACGGGGCCGGCGGGGCCAAGAATCTTGAGATGCTTTCCCAACTCGGCGGAAACTCCAGCCGTACTTGGGGCGTCGATGACACTCAAGAAACACTGAAGTATCTTGATCAAGCCCAAAGCAACGGCATCAGTGTCGCGTTGGGGATTTGGTTGGAGCACGAACGCCATGGGAAAATGAGGTACACCCAGTACGACAAAGTTGTTGAACAAATCGATTTGACGATCAAACACGTTCGGGACTTGAAACATCATCCTGCAATTCTGGTCTGGGGAATCGGCAATGAGATGGAAGGCGGAGGCGACAACGCAGCCGTCTGGTCTCACATCGAACACCTGGCTCAGCGAGTCAAAGCCGAAGATCCTTTCCATCCGGTCATGACTGTGATTGCCGAAATGGGCGGTAAGAAAATCGAAGCGATCCACAAGCTGTGCCCCAGCGTTGACATCATCGGGATCAATTCTTATGGCGAATCCAAAACGATACCAGAACGATACAAGAGCCTCGGGGGAACCAAGCCGTACATCGTTACTGAGTTTGGTCCGGCTGGAACCTGGGAAGTCGACAAGAATGAGATCGATGCGATCGACGAGCCAACCAGCACAGCCAAAGCAAAAATGTATCGGGACAATGTTAATGGGTTTAGTCAAGACAAAAGTCATTGCCTTGGTTCGTACGCGTTTCTTTGGGGCGATAAGCAGGAAGGTACGGCGACTTGGTTTGGGATGCTTCTCCCTGACGGCAAGCGTCTTGAGGCTGTCGATGTTATGTCTGAATTTTGGACAGGTAAGAAACCGGATAACCGCTGCCCTGAGATTTCCAGCTTAACACTTGAAGGTAGTCAGGAAAGAAAAAAAGACGAAATCGTGACGGTCAAGCTCGCAGCGAGCGATCCGGAGAACGACGAGCTAAACGTTCGGTGGAGCGTCACCGGTGAGGCGGATTCATATGTCACAGGCGGTGACAAACAGGCGGCGCCTCAGGAGCTCGGAGATTTGTTCACTTCGCAGGACAAAAACGGTGCCACACTCAAACTGCCTTCGGTCGGGGGCATCTATCGCATTTACGCTTTTGTCGACGACGGCAGCGGAGCAGCCACGGCAAACGTTTCGGTTCGAGTCATCGGCGATCTGGTACCGCTTGCCGAGGAAGTCCCCAAAGCCGAGTTGCCATTTGTAATTTTGGATGAGCCTGGCAAACAAGTGAATGACAAAGGTGTTCCGTTCTACGTACCATCCGGGTTCATGGGCTCAACCGATGCGTTGACCGTTGTCGAAAATTGCAGTGACGACCCAAAATTTGGTGCTCATTGCACCAAGGTTATTTACGACAAACCTGATGACTGGGGAGGCGTTGTCTGGCAGCATCCCGAAAGCGACTGGGGTGAAAAACCGGGCGGTTTTGATTTAACCGGAGCCAAAATTTTTTCCTTTTGGGCGAAAGGAAAAAATGGCGGCGAAGTGGTGAAGTTTGGTTTTGGCATTATTGGCAGAGAAAAGGCTTACTTTGACACCGCCAAAAAAGAGGTGCCGATGACACTGACCGATCAATGGAAAGAGTATGTCATTGATATCGAAGGAAAAGATCTCCGCAGAATTAAATGCGGTCTTTTTTTCTCGCTGGCAGGGCAGGGCGAAGAGGTAGAGTTTTATCTCGATCGTGTCTCTTACCGTTAGCCTTGTTCGTAGCTACGCCCCCTGATCGCGACGACCGGTGGAGTGCTCCCCGAGGACGGGCACGCATGGAAAACCTGTTTGCAGGTCAGTTCCCCTGAAGGCAATACAATTGACATTTAGTCTTTTATTTTGCTAGATGACCGCAATTCCGAAGTTTACCTCCACCCTCATTTCAACTTGCCCACGTGTGCTTGAAGCAGCACCCTCGCTTCAGACCCAGCGCAAACCCCGATCGTCGTCATCCCGGAACCAACGGCTCCAACCCCGCCAGCCCGAGCCGAAGCGATCCTCACCGCGCACGAGAGTCGCGGTCGTAGCAGCCCCGTGCTGACTGTTGTCAGGCGCCACGTACTGCACGTTCAGCCCGATGCGGCGATCAGCGCTCGTGTTGGGTGCCGAGCGATGCACGGTCCACCCGTGGTGAAACGACGCCTCGCCCGGGCGAAGCGGGCAATGCACACCCGCCGAGCGCTCCCGAGTTGCTGATCTCCAGCATTGCAGCGCTGAACGGCGATCCAGACCTGGGCTCGGGAACATCGTTGGTTCGAACGTCGCACACCCTCGACGGCAGCTCTCTGTTTGATGGCAACCGGAACTGCACTCCGCCCGAAAAACGAGAACCTCGATTGGTTTTCAAAAAAGCAGAATTCTTCATCTTTTGTCTATCAGGATGGCCTTTGGGTCGAATCGTCTTGGTTTGAGAATTGGTTTCAAAATGGGACGTAGTTTTGGGGGGTGTTAAGTCTCAGAAACAACAAATACCTGAAAAAAATCGGCGTTTTTTGATTCGGCACGGTTTTTGCTGTTTTT
>CAYSQZ010000002.1:0-20658 GCA_964433035.1 uncultured Pirellulaceae bacterium
AGTTTTATCTAAACAAGAATTGAACGAGCGTTATCTAGCTCGGGAGAAGGCATCCAGTAGCGATTCCCGGGGAGAGGATCGTGGCGATAGATCGGACAGTGACGGTGATTCCAATCGAGATAGAGAAAAGGACTCTCGCTTAATACGCCCAACTCAAACTGGCTCAAACTCGTCAAAGCCAAAGCTCAGCGACCGCCTCAAGTATCATAAATATGCCCAGAGTCAGCTGAATAGTTACGACAGGAACAAAGACGGCAGGCTCGACGAAGATGAAATGGAGAAAATGAAGCGGCTTCCCGAGGGGGCCGACGCCAACGAGGACGGATTTGTTTCGCAAATTGAGTTGGCTAATAGCTTACGTGCCGCCGATCAAAAGAATAATTCGTCAAGTGCCACAAATAGAAGAACCTATCCGAAAACCAGATCGCCCTCTCGGAAAACAACCAGTTCCAAAGGTCGCTCAAATAAAAGTAAAGGTTCTTCGCTTGGCAAGCTCGACGCCAATGGCGACAATCAAATTCAGATGCACGAATTCTCTGACAAATGGGACGAAGATGTGGTTGCCGAGTACTACGAAGCCGATAAAAATGGCGACGGTGTGATCACGGCCGCTGAATGGTCCAACCGCTAATTAATCCTTTCGATTGATTGTTTGGATCAATTCCAATTCTGCGATCTGCATGAATGAATATCCTGAGTTGATTGTGTTTTCGCATCTACGGTATTGCCTGAAATATTTGCCTCTTTGGTGGAAGGAGTCGATGTGTCGGAAAACAAATCCGCGGGCATTTCGTCCGGCACCAGCTCTCATGCCACCCAAGCCAATCCAGCTGACGCCTCTGAGCCGCTGCTGGCTCGTTTGAAAGTCATTCTTTGGCCTCAGCATCAGCGGGCAATTGCCGGGCTGCTGTTGGCTTGTTTGGTTGGCATGACCGCTTTTTTTCTACACCGTAGTCACGTTCGAAATGGCCTAATCGAGATTGATCGTTCGGGTTCGCTCGCTGCTGATTTTCAGGTTGATATCAACACAGCGCAATTTGGCGAGATCGTCGTTTTGCCAGGCGTAGGGGAAAAACTGGCCAAAACAATCGTTGACTATCGTCAGCAAGCGGGCCCTTTCAATTCGGTCCAATCCATTACCAAGGTACCAGGAATCGGTGACAAGAAGCTCGAAGCCTTGATCCCGTATCTGGTCCCCATCGAGTCGCAATGAAGTAAGACACTGGGCACTTTTAGCTCAATTCGTCTTGATCACTCAAATCGACAAAGATACCAAGCACAGATAGACGCTAAAAATCAAGGCAACTATCATTTCCTTGAGCTGGCGGCTCATTCTCGAACTGGTATTTGAGCCAGCCGCAGGCCGAGTAGAATAAGGGATTGGTCCGGATCAAAGGTCGGCAGCCCATGTTCAAACTCGTTTCAAATTTCCAGCCCAGCGGTGACCAGCCGCAAGCGATCCAGGCTCTCTCGGAGCAGCTTGATCAAGGCAGGAAACACCAGATGCTGATGGGCGTGACGGGATCGGGCAAGACGTTCACGATGGCCAATGTAATTCAGCACTACCAAAAGCCCACGCTGGTTATTTCGCACAACAAGACACTTGCCGCCCAGCTCTATTCTGAATTCAGAGAGTTCTTCCCGCACAATGCAGTTCACTACTTTGTAAGTTACTACGACTACTATCAACCCGAAGCCTACATTCCCCAGCGCGACATCTATATCGAGAAAGATTCATCGATCAACGAAGACATTGATCGCTTGCGGTTGGCAACGACCAGTTCGCTGGTCAGCCGAAAAGACGTAGTCATCATCGCCAGCGTTTCGAGTATCTATGGACTTGGTTCACCCGACGACTACAAAACCATGATGGTTGCCATCAAAGTCGGTGAGACGATCGACCGGGACAAGATGCTTACCAAGTTTGTCGAAATTCAATACAAACGTAACGACATTGCTTTTGAACGGGCGACCTTTCGCGTGCGTGGCGACTGTGTCGAGATCTGGCCGTCTTACGAGGAATTCGCTTATCGAGTTGAATTCTGGGGAGACGAAATCGAGCAGATCTCGATTATCAATCCGTTGACTGGAGAATCGGTTTCGCCCCAGGAATCGATCTACATCTATCCGGCAAGGCACTTCGTTGCGTCCGAAGAGAAAATCGCCGATGGAGTAAAGCGAATTCGGCTGGAACTCAAACAGCAGTTGGAGCTTTTTCAGGAGCAGGGAAAACTGCTCGAAGCCCAGCGGCTCAATGCCCGGACTCGGTTTGATATCGAAATGTTAGAGCACGTGGGCCATTGCCCCGGGATCGAAAATTACAGCCGTCACCTTGCCGGTCGTGCCGAAGGGGAAGAGCCTGAAACGCTTTACAACTTTTTCCCCGATGATTTCCTGCTGCTGATCGACGAGTCCCATGTGACCGTTTCCCAGATTCGCGCGATGTACGCCGGGGATCGCAGTCGCAAAGAAACTCTGGTGGCCCACGGATTTCGGTTACCCAGCGCATTGGACAATCGACCGATGAAGTTCGAGGAGTGGGAAAATCGAATCAACAAAGTCATCTACGTTTCTGCGACCCCGGGAGATTATGAGCTGGAAAAAACGCAAGGCGAAGTCGTCGAGCAGATCATTCGACCAACTGGCTTGCTTGACCCAGTCGTCGAAGTCGTTCCGGCGACCGGACAGGTTGCCCATCTCCTGGAGCAGGTCAAAGAACGAGGGGAAGCCGGCGAGCGTGTGCTTGTCACGGCAGTCACCAAGCGACTGGCCGAAGATCTTTCGGCCTATCTTTGTGAGAATGGGGTTGCCAGCAAGTGGTTGCACAGTGAACTCGATGCGTTTGAAAGAATGGAGCACTTGCGAGATTTGAGGCTGGGACGTTATCAGTGTTTGGTCGGCGTCAACTTGCTTCGTGAGGGTTTGGATCTACCCGAAGTCTCCCTGGTCGCGATTCTCGATGCCGACAAGCAGGGGTTCCTGCGTAGTGAAACGTCTTTGATTCAGACGATCGGAAGGTCCGCCAGAAACGCCAATGCAAAAGTAATTTTGTATGGGGACAAAGTTACAGCTGCGATGAAAAGTGCGATTCACGAAACGGCTCGTCGACGGTCGATTCAGGAGGCGTATAACCAGCAGCACGGCATCACTCCCCAAACGGTTTTCAAGCCGATCCAGTCGGGAATCACAACCGACTTGAAAAGACGAGAGGAGCAAATTGAATCAGCGACTAAATCCGAGGATACCGTTTACATTACTCAAGAGTATGTTGACGAACTCCGCACCGAGATGCTCAAAGCCGCTGAAGACCTGGAGTTCGAGCGAGCTGGGATGCTTCGCGACCGAATTGGAGAAGTCGAGAACGCGATCGGCCAGCCGATGTCAGACGTTGACAACGCCAAACCCAAAGGCCGCAAAGGTCGACGGCGGCGAAAGGGCGGGAAAGTTCCTCGGCCCAAAAAGAAACTTTGAAGCCGACGCAAGGAATTCTCTCTTTCACGAGGCAGTTTGCTGGCTGCCACATCATGCCGGCCTAACAATTCATAGGCCTGATTCCTCGATGGCCAACAGAATTGGCTTTCTTTCAGCACACAACCGACAGGAAAGGCAAGGTCGCCAAAGCGCGATTTTTCGCTTTGACACTAACAACATGAAAACGTCGGGAAAAGCTTGAAACGAAATTTCAAGACCTCGATATATAGCAAGAAGGTGGCTGATACAAACCCGCTCGTCGTTCGTCCAAAGCAGCATGTAAAACCTGACGGATTGTTTGGTTTCTACCGGGATGGATATTGAGCATTTTAATTCGTTTGATGATCAAGTTCACCTTTTAACTTAGCAGGTGGTAGAGTTTCCAATCGGCATCCAACTAGTGGTCTGTCAGATCTGAATTGACGGGTGCCATGTTTACGCTCGCGTAAGCATGCTCACATTTAACAAACAGTGCCTAGTTTAACGTCCCAAATTTCACAAGCGATCACGATCTTCTCAGCAGGAGCAAACTCAAATGTCACCAACCAGGTTATTCTCAATTGCCATCGCCGCACTGACGGGGTTTTGCACCACCGTTGACGCACAAACAACAGTCACCGTTGACTTTCAGGGAAGCGGAGTGATTGGCGCTTTACTCGATCAAGAACAGACGCCGGTGGATACCCCGTTCTCAACAACGGTGGCAGGTAACGACCCGTCAGGGACCGCGCTTGTCTTCCCGGGACTCACAATCACGACATTGGGAGCTTCTTCAGACCCAAACGCGGTGGTCAACGGAACGCTCAACAATGGAATTGGCGTCAACTCCGATGTGAACACCAATATGGAAGCGGACAGCGAGGAACCAGATCAAGTAGAAGTTGCTTTCGCAGAATCACTCACGTTTACTTTCAATCAGGATGTCACCATCACTGAAGTCGAGTTCTTCGGCCTTGACTCTGACCCCATGGCGGCCGAATCGGTTTCCTTTGGTGGCCAAACACTCCTTGGTGAGGATGGTGCGGGCAGCGACGTGTTCACGTTTACAGCACCCGGCTTGTTCTTTGCAGCAAACGACCCGATCGTATTTTCGGAAATTTCCGGTAATGGTGTCGGCCTTGAAACATTCACTATCATAACTGATGCTGAAGGAATTCCTGAGCCTGGTTCGCTTGCCATGCTGGGAATGGGAAGTTGCTTAATGATCGCCCGTCGCCGACGTCGTTAAAAATTGACGACCGACAAACCTCGATGCCAATTATTTACGCCCCCGCAAGATCACTTGTCGGGGGCGTTTTTTTGGCCCATTGTTGGTGAGCCTATGACTGTGCAGCAACGGCAGAAAGAAGTTGGCAACCAGAGAAATAGCTCAGGCAGCTCTACTCTGGCAACTCGAAATTTGCTTCAGTCGTTCCTCCAGAAGGAACTTCGAACTTTTCGGTATAGTCATCGGAAATTTTAGGACGTGTTTTCTGAACTTCTTTGTATTGAGCAATTTTCTTTTTGGCCGCATCGATAGCGGCTTGGTCTTTTTCTTGCTTGGCTTCTCTGAGTAACTCATTGTAAGTGTCAATGTGAGTTGCACCGTCGTACACGAAAGACACGGTGTGCTGACCGACGGCAGCCCCGACGTCCTTGTGACGCGTTTCTAACGAGTACTCTCCTGCTGCATTGGTCAAACCCGATGACCAAGGCCCTGCGTCGGCCTGGCCTTCCACAAGTATCGGAGAAAACACCAACCGGATACCCTCAACTGGTTCGCCACCCCACGTCACTTTCCCGGAAACGGGCGCTATCGAAGAATCCCCACATCCAACAAACGTCACTAACGAGATCGCAAAGAACACGACTGCAAGATTGGTAAATTTGTCCATCGTTTGGATTCTAATCATTCAGAGCTCTCGATAATGGAAATAAGGTTCAACCAACCGGCTGAACCTTGAACGTGCGTACGGTGGATTCAAACTCGAATCTAGAAATCTTCTCCGATCACTAGACCATCGGCCATAGCAGCCAATCGCTTGAGCGTGTCCAGACTCGTGTTATCAGAAAGAAAGTGAGTCGAACCGTCGGCAAACGCAGCATGTCCACCGCCCGGGTGAAAACTACTTATCATGCCGTCAGATGCCCGTGTGCCGTTGACACCCCAACTTCTTGAATCGTTATCTGTAGTCAAACGGCCAGCACAACAATCATGGGAAAAATGCCCTCGTTCATTGCGGTTGCTATTCAGAATTCTTCCAGCCCAAATCGCACCCCATGCGTTTGTTTCGCCTGGTACCGCACCTGATTCCACATCGGTTCGACTTGCTCGCTCACCAATCAGAATCGTATTGCTTGAGCCATCTAGAATGGCTCCAAAAGTAGTTCGAGTATTGGTTGCCATGATACCCCATTGGTTCCCGCGATCATCATCGTTGGACTGTTGATGACTAAGGGCACCAACTGCAGGCACGAAATTCGACTTGGCGTACAGTTGACCATCGGGAGCGTTCTCGTGAGTAAGGGCTGAATTGAAGTCACCGTCTGGACTTGAATCACTCGGGCAGATGAAGGAAGGAATAACATTAGAAGCCACAAGGATCCCATTGGCATCGGTTACCAACCACCAATCATCCTCTCCATTACCTGTTGCGGCTTGATAGAGATCAGCTAGCGCGTTCTGTTCGAGGAAGGGAAGAATAAAGAACCCCCAGCCTTGCTGCGACGCATCACTAGGATCGGAAGTTCTCGCAATGATAGGTGGCTCTTTCAGGCGGCCTCGGCAGGTTTCGGAATTGATCGCTGGCGGAAATTGCTGATTGGCACTCTCGTAATTAAGAGTCGCCAAAGCAAGTTGCCGAGCGTTATTACCACACGCAATCCTTCGGGCTGCCTCACGAACCTGTTGCACCGCTGGCAACAACATTCCAATTAGGATTCCGATGATTGCTATAACGACCAGCAACTCAACGAGGGTAAAACCCGATTTTTTTTGAGTAATCATAAATGCCCCAAAACGTAATAAAAAATATAAAGAAGTTAGACTTCTGAGAGGCTTCTAACGTAAGAAATCTTACTGAAATTTTATCCCATTTTCTCAAAAATCCAAGTATCTTTGTTTTTTTACTAAGCTGATCCAGATAGCTGTCCGCGCCGGGATTGCGGCATTTACGGTTATTTGAATCATTCTGACTTTGCGCGAACAAAGCTCAGATGCATCGCGGCGTGGCTTAGGGTTATGTTATCAACTTGCTCTCGCGTCACTTTGCCAAAGATCGGATGAACCGCCAGTGGGCCTTTGTCTTGGTAAGCCTTAACCGAAGCTTTGAAATTCTCGATTGCCTCTTTGGGATCGACTTCTGTTTTAGACCAGAAAAATTCTTGCATTGCAGTGTTGGGCAATTTGAATCCTGGCTTAACGGGCTGATTGAGAATACCGTTTTTCAAAAGCGGCATCGCCAACCGCATGTACCACGGGAGCTTAGGTGGAGTGATATTACCAACCACCATTTCATTGGTGTTTGCCAGGTGTTGAACGATCTTCCCAAATGAATGGTTGCCAGTGGTCTCATGTTCAGGTTGGCCAATTAATTCTTCGATGTCCGCAATAACTTCTTCCCAACTGGAAAACGAAATTTCTCTGCGATTTGGTTCCGACATCTCCAGCCTCCTCGTGATTCTGCAGGTACTTAATAAAGTTGCGATTGGAACAGCTTCGCATCTGATTCACATTTTTGCAATCTGCAGATCAGCCGTGATAGTTGGCACCATAGGCGCATTAAAAAAGGTAGCCAACAAGATTGTCTCCCTGCTGACTACCATGCCGGTTTCAGGCAATTGGTCGGAATTGTTTTATGCGTCTTCCTCGGTCAAGACCAAGTCGAAGTCGTCAGCCGAGTATCCCGCCCCATCAATCTGGAACGAAACGGTAAAGGTGTCGCCAACGCTCAGGTCAGGCCTGAAGCCAACCTCGGTATTGCCAATGTCAAATGCCCCATCGCTTGAACCATTGGTTGGCCCATTGAAGCCGTTAACAAACACATTGGTGATTCGACCATCGCCGCTGTAGCCACCGTCAATCGTGAAGGCTTGGCTGCTCTCGGCAGCGAATGAGTTTTCATTGACGGTGTACTCGAAGGTCACGATGAAACCGCCACTGTTTTCCTCTGGCCAGAAAAAGTCATTGAGCCCCTCGAACTCGAATCCTGATCGGTCGCCGACCGACACTTCTTCAAAGGTGGCTTGTTGCCAGGTCGCGAACTGAAAAACGCCTTCGTTGACAACATTGTTGTCGCTATCAGCAACTGAGTAATTAACGTCCCAGTTCTGATAATCGTAAGCGTTGTCGTAGTTGCTCCAGCCCTCTGTATCTGAAGCTGTTCCAGACTTAACCTGCAGCCCTTCGAGGTCAGCCACGTCAAGTGTCCAGCTCTCGCCGTTGAAGCTTCCGGCAGAAAGCTCCACAAACTCAGGAAGACCAGTCAAATTAATCGTTTGGCCATCGACCTCGCTGATACCAAAGAACTCTGCATCAACGGGCAAGTCGCCTTTAGTCTCGGCCATGATGCCCAGTTGAGCGAAATCTGATTCAACGTTGACCGTTACCTCTGCCGTGTTGCTGACACCGTCGCCATCGGTCAGGTTGTAACTAAAGGTGTCCTGACCATTGAAACCAGGCTCTGCGGTGTAGTTGAATGTTCCGTCATCGTTAAGTTCAACCGTTCCATTTTGGCCCTGTGAAAAGTCATTGATTTCCAATGGCACATCAGCAGTGACCTGAACGTTGTCAATTCCGGCTTCGACCAGACTGGTATTGCCCAGATCACCGGCTTCAACCAACAGCTGAATGTTTTGTCCGGCGTATGAGGTCAGATCGGCCGTAATTTCTGTCCATTGACCAGCCCGATCGACTGAATCGCCTTGCTCTTCAAGAACAACGTCGGTTTGATTCTCTCCAACGACAGAGACTCGAAAGAAATCTTCGCTGGACGAATTGTGCAGGTGCGCGAATGAGTATTCAAACGAAAGCGTTGACTGGCCTTGGGCAGGAACAGAGAGTAACTCTGAGACTGCAGATGTCACGCCACCATCGACGTCATTGTATCCGATCGTGCCGTCGCCCTGACCACCAGTGACAAACGCGTTGTTGCCTTGCGTGGCTTCTAGTTGCAACTCGACGCCATTCCAGGCAGTTCCCTCGGGAGTAGTCGCTTCCCAGACACCCGATGTTGCGGTGTCTGTTCCGTAAGGATTGGTTGTCCAGCCAAGCGTTTCAGAAGACTCGAAATCTTCCTGATAAACTTGAACAACATCGTTTTCCACGACGTTGATTGAGTCACCAGCATCAACGACGTCATCGACAGCAACGACTGCGACGGGAGCCACAGGAGCCGGCTGTGCTTCGCTATTGACGGTCAATTGAATTTCATAAAAGTTGTTGTCTTCGTTCGATTCAGCCGCGCTGTCCTCAGGATCGATGTAATACCGCAACGTGTATTCACCTGGAGCATTGGGGATCCAACGCTCCGAGAATGGATCATTGGATCGCGTATTGACAAACTCGCCTTCGACTGAGTCGCCAGCATTGCCGACCAGGGCACCGGCCCAAATGATTGAGTCTAGGTTGTTACTGTTGTAGACGTTGACTTCAGCGTAATTGTGGAACAGCCCGCCTGAACTGTTGAACCAGCCTCCCGGAATCACCACTGGATCGCCGACAGTGATTTCCTGTTCAGTGATGCTGTCAAGAACGTCAGTATCAAACGCGAAGTCCGGCTCGCCGACTTGCAAGTTGACAAAGAATCGGCCCGCAACATCAGTTGCTGCTTCGGTATAGTGGATCAAGTTAAGTGTCAGCCGGTCCCAGCCCGCTTCTACAGTCCACGAGTTGTTCAATCCAGCCACAGTTCCTTCACCACCGTTAGCCGCAAAATCACGGGAGGAGTCCGAGAATCGGCCGTCGTTGTAGTCGATCAAGCTGGCTGAAGTCAGGTCGCCGATCTTGTTGATATATCCTTCGGCAGCGAACACGCCTTCTTGAGCATCTGAATTGAATGCAATTTCTGAAACTTCAAGCGTATCGCCGGCCACTAACGTCAACACGTTATCAGCATGAGAGAGCTTGCGCTCTTCACCGTTGACCAAGACGGTGAGAGACGAAATTGCTTCGTCTTGCTGAAATCCAAATTGATCCTGCTGGTCACTGGACACGAAAGCCGAGTTATCGAGGGTCGTATCTGGAACCAAACCTGTTGCCGACAGCACTCGGCGATCTTCCAGGTTCTCAAACCTTAGTGTTCTCTGGTTCGTTGGAGCCTCAGGCTTTTTCGAACCAGTCAGGTTTTTAAGAAATGATGAATTTCCTACTTCGCGGCGGATCGGAAGAATTGGAGGGGCTTTACGTTTCATTGTGTGCTCTGGTTGTAAATCTCGGTGGACCAAACTAAAAATTTAGATCTCCACTCGAAACCATATGTCAGCTTTTCCCAATTGGGACGAGAAATTCAAAAGGATTTGAAATTCGGCTGGTCGTTGTACATTGCGCCACTCTACGGACGGCTTAGTGAAGAAAAATTTCAACAAAGGGCCAGATGAGGCCAGAATGCAACACGGCTAATTCACAAAGACCTAGCTAACATTTCATATTGGACTGCGGCGAACCTAAACCGTCGGACGCAACAACCGGCGGCTAGCGACTTGCCGCTCACAATCAACCCTGTCTAGTTATAGAAAGCACTTTTATGCCAAGGTTCCGTCTGGTTCTTGGAACCCGTAACGCCAAAAAACGCCGCGAGTTAGAACTGCTATTAAGTCCTTACGACATCGAACTTTGCTCGCTTGACGAATTACCCGATGCAATCGAAGTTGAAGAAACCGGGACAACGTTTCGCCAGAACGCCGACCTTAAATCGGTCGAGCAGGCCAAGCACCTGCGACAATGGGTATTGGGCGAAGACAGCGGGATCAGCGTGGCGGCCCTTGACGAAGCTCCCGGAGTTTACTCCGCAAGGTTTTCGGGCGAAAACGCGACCGACCAATCCAATAACGCTTTGCTACTGGAAAAGTTAGAAGGCGTGCCGATGGAGAAAAGGACCGCTTGGTATACCTGCCACATGTCGTTGGCCGATCCTTTAGGAAAAGTCCACATCAATTGCGAGTCCCGTTGCTACGGAAGAATTTTGACTGAAGAACGTGGCGAAGCTGGTTTTGGATACGACCCGATGTTCGAGATCCCCGAGTACGGTTTGACGTTCGGGCAACTCGGTGATTCGGTCAAGTCCATGCTCAGCCACCGGGCCCGGGCCAACAGGAAGTTTGTGCCGCAGTTGCTCACGTTGATTTCTAAACTCGATTTGGGTTCGCTGTGAAACGTCCGGCATGTCTTTCAAAGCGGACATATTCAAAGCGGACATATTTTTCGTGGTTGGAATAAGCAGCCTCGCTGGACTGAGTCGCCGCAGGCAACTCGGCGGACTTTGGTTCATGGGCTTCTCAGCCCGTGGACTTCCATGCGCGGTCATACCAATGCATTGAGGCAAGAAGTCCTGGTCTTTTGGTAACCCGACGCGTAAGCGAGGAATAATGCGGATCATCGAGGCTCCTCGCTGACGCTTCGGGTTACCATTTTCATTCCAAGCGTTGGAAAATAATCGCCCACGTAACCCGAAGCGTAAGCGCGTAAGCGAGGAATAATGCAGATCATCGAGGCTCCTCGCTGACGCTTCGGGTTACCATTTTCGTTCCAAGCGTTGGAAAATAATCGCCCATCTGTCTTGCTCGAATTGTACGGCGGATCAAGAGTTTCCCATGACTTTGATTGCTTTGGCCAAGCCAACGTCAAGAATGTATGTGGCAAGTCAGTTTTCCACATCGAGAACTGCGTAGTCAAATCTGCAGTCGTTTGAAAATGACGGTTGAGTAAATCCTCGGACTTATTCATTCCATTATTCTCTAACTTGATCGTCGCGAGAGCTTTCTCGAAGCGAACGATTGCGAGACTTATGAAAAATTTGGTTTTTCTACATGGGAGTGTGGCCGACCCAAAATCAATCGGGCCACAGATTATCGCTCATATTTGTAACGACTTGGGAATTTGGTCGGGCCGAAATGCCCGTGAAATTGCTCGTGCTTGGCCAAGCGCCAGGCGTGAGTTCGAATTGTGGTATCGCAACCGGTCTTCCAATGACTTTGGCTTGGGCTCGGTGCAGTTTGTCAATGTTAACAAGACTCACGTAAATCGAATTGTGCGAGTTGCTAACATGGTTGGACAGCGAGGCACCCGTCACAAATCGGGCTGCCGTCCCATCCGATTTGATGTTTTGGCACGATGCCTATCCCAGGTTGCTCAGCGCGCCAAGCGAATGCACGCTTCGATTCATTTACCTCAACTTGGCCTCAATGGAAGTGCCCAGATTTGGCCGATGATCCTCGACATTATCAAAGACTCAATAGGGCGATTCCGCGTCCCAATCTATATTTATCTAACGCCAGAGGATGTGTCGGGGGAAATGTTTGCCGGTGTTATCGAGCCGCGACGGCCAAAACGATTTGAGTTGATTGATTTGCAGAGAAAAGATTGTGTCTACTTCCGCGATGTAAAATGGCGGAAGCGCTAGCCTCAAAGCGCTAGCCCAATGGAACTCACCTTGGATTTTCATCACAGCACTTTCAATCTTACTATGCCACTTTTTTCACCTGCAATGCTGCAGGGCTCGTTACCTCGTCCACTACCAAAACCCGCTCCATTTTTTGATTAGGTGCCCTCGGCGACTGCAATGTTCGTGTATTATGAACTAAAGTAGTTAAACGCGCTTCCAAGGTGGCAATCAGGTTTGCCAGTTGGACCCACGTTTGAATGGAATTTTGGAGTCGCAGCGTGGCGTGGGGCAAACGACAGAAACTTGCCAAGACGGCATTGGCTCAAGCCGATCTCAATGCTGCGGTCGAACACGTGGAGCGAGGAAAACTGCTTGAGACGTTTTTGGGCCGGCGGTTGGCGCGAAAGCTAACCCAGGCGTTGATCCAACGATCGGAAACCGCTGCCTCGGCCGGCAATCTTGCTTTGGCCTGGAAGGATCTGGCTTCGGCGAACAAAATCGCGAGCACCAAAGACGCTCAGATCGTAGCGAAGCAAACCAATAATCTGGTCGAGCTGACCATCGAAGCTTCGGAATCGTTGCTTAGCCAAGGCAAGCTCAATCATGCCTTGCAGATGATCGATCAACTGAGCAAGCCAGAGGTTTCCAATGCTCAGTCGGATCAAATTCGACAAACGATCGGAATTCTTCAAAAAGCCGAAAACCTCGCCGCTGCAGGTGAATTCGATCAGTCAATCGAGCAGCTCCAAAACGCCAAAAAAATTATGCCGGATCTGGAGTTTGTTGAATCAAGAATCTCGGCCTACCGTCTTCTTGAAACCCAATTGGACGAACTTACAACTGAGCTCAACGCGACGGTACTCAAACGCCAGTGGGTCGACGTTAACCAGTGTTGCCAAAAAATTCTCGCGATCGCACCCAAGCATGAAATCGCATTGGACGCCCAGCGACACTGCCTGAACCAAATCAAGCGTAAAACCAATTCTGGAATTCGAGCAACTCAAGTTCCTGATTCGCTTTCGCCCAACGACGCTACGAGCTCATTTTACCAGTTCGCCAATTCGTCACCGGGAACTCCCGGCAGCCCTCAGGCGTCACAGGATTGGCAAGCTGACCGTACTATCTACAAAACCAACTCGTTTATTCTCTGGATTGATGGAGTGGGTGGTTATCTCGTTTGTGTAGGCGATGTCAATACGATCGGCCAGGCGATTGCGAACTCACAAGTTTCGATTCCCATTGCGGGTGACCTCCGGCGACGTCACGCCAGGATTGAAACGTCACATGGGCAGCACTTGCTTCAGGACCTTGGCGGCGGGGTGAAGGTCGACGGCGCAGATCTCAATCGCACCGTTGAGCTTAAAAATGAACAAATCATCGAACTCGATGGCGGAGTCCGACTTCGATACACCCAGTCGCATCCGCTGAGCAAATCAGCGCGGCTTGATTTTCTTTCCCGCCATCGAACCCATCCCTGGTCGGACGCAGTTTTACTGGCCGGACAATCGATCGTGCTGGGTCCAAATCGAGACAATCAGGTTTTTTGTCCATTCTGGAAATCCGATTTGATTTTGTTTCAACGAAAATCAAAATGGTTTTGCCGATCCAAGGCTCCGTTTGAAATTGACGGTGTAAAAGTCGAAAAGGAGGGTGAGATTCAATTTAATTCTCGGATCGAAGGTGTAGATTTCTCGATGACACTTGAACCGCTGGAGTCCAGATCCAGGTAGGTTTGGCTATCAAATTCGGCGCAGACCAGCTAATCTGGATGTAGGCTCGCCAAACTAATATTTGCAGCCAACACTTTTCAGTCACAAACCAATCCAAACCTGCCAGCCAAGGATATCGCGGCAGCAGATACGCATGAAGTTCTCCTATCCCAGTGGATCCAAGACGCTTGAAGGTTACACGATCAAACGTGGAATCGGCATCGGCGGTTTCGGGGAAGTGTACTTTGCGCTCAGTGACGCCGGCAAAGAGGTTGCGCTAAAAAAAATCCAGCGTAATCTCGATGTCGAGTTGCGTGGAGTCAGGCAGTGCTTGAATCTCAAGCACGTCAACTTGATTTCGCTTTGGGACATCAAGGTGAACGAATATGGCGAGAGCTGGGTGGTGATGGAATATGTTCCCGGCCCCTCCCTGCGAGATACGATCGAGGCGAATCCAGGCGGGATGTCTGAAGCCGATGTCAAAATCTGGTTCAGTTCTACGGCTTCAGGAGTCGCGTACCTGCATGAGCATGGGATCGTGCACCGGGATCTCAAACCTGGCAATATCTTTTGTGACTCAGACGAACAAGTCATCAAGATCGGAGACTACGGGCTTTCCAAGTTCATCTCGTGCAGTAGGCGATCGGGCCAGACCGAGGCGGTGGGGACCTTCCATTACATGGCCCCTGAAATCGGAAATGGAATCTACGGCAAAGAGATAGATATTTATGCTTTGGGAATCATCCTGTTTGAAATGCTCACTGGCGATGTTCCCTATGATGGTGAAAGCGCTCAGGAAATCGTCATGAAGCACATGACGGCTGAGCCAGATCTTAGTGCGGCACCGGTTGAGTTTCGCGAGTTGATCGCAAAGTCGCTTCTTAAAGACCCTGGGCATCGTTACAACACCGTTCAGGAAATGGTAGCCGATTTGCCGTGGCCTGAAATTGCTGCTGCCAGCGGCAACATCGTTTCTCAAAATTCGATAGGGCCGATGGTGGCTCAAGCCTCCAAGAAACTGACCGCCGACTATCCAGGGCCGAACCATTCTCAACCCAAAACCGAAGACCAGGATTCTGACCAATCCAGCTCCAATGAAACTTCTATTCAAAATCCCACCGAACGGGTTCAATTGCCACCGGCCATCGTTCAAGGGGGTGCGGTCGTGGATTCACCGGGGATTAATTTTGGAGAATTGCGAGACAGTCGGCAACAAGCAGAGGATGTTGCCGCGATCTCGGCGGGAGCGGCAGAAGATCCAGTCAAAGCCATCAGTCAGACTGGCAACTCGTCGCAAGCCAACAATAACCTTTTGCTTTCCAATTCTGTTGCGGTATCCGGTGGCGCTGTATCCGGCGGCGCTGCCAACAAAATTTCAATCGCTCAAACTGGCGGTTGGTCGGGTCTGCTGCAGCGGTGGGATAACGCGAGCGCTTCGATTCCAATTCGGCTGGGACTGATGGCGATCGCTGGAATTGCCGTAATTCAAAATTCGCGATGGTTGTTGCCGTTGGTCTTAGTTGCCGGCGTTGCTTATCTGGCGGACCAAGTTGCTCGTCGTTGGGTCGGTGCAAATCGGCTTCATCCACCAGAGAATTCCCGTCAAAATCAATCGCTGCTGTCGGTTCGCGATTGGATTGGACGACGGCCAGGGATCGACCGGTTAACTGAATTGGTTGGCTCGCTGTTGATCGGCGCGGTGTCTTGTATCATTTTGACTCTGTTGGGTTTTGCGTTGACAGGAAAGCTGGGTGGGGCGTCGCTTGAACCGTGGGCAAAGTGCGTTTGGCTAACCGCGACCAGCGTACTGGCAACCTGGGCATTGCTTTCCATTGGCAAATGCTGGGAGCATCATCGCAAGGGTGGACAGGTGGCGTGCCGACTGACGATGATGGTTGTGGGACTGGCGATCGGTGCGTTCGCTTATTTCGCAGCCGGTTCGTGCGACATCAATTTGGCGCAAATGGCGACAGAGGATTTCCAGACTCTTCAAACACAGCGATTTGTCTTTGCCGGCATTCCTGTCTTTGCCGCTTACCTGATTTTTTTTGCTGTCCTATTTGGTATCCTACCTTGGTGGCGGCAATCAGATCCGATTCGTAGAACGCGGATTAGCATTCTTAACGTCTCTATTTGTTTGGTTGTAGCAGCGGTGCTTAGTCATCTTTTATCCGTTGCTTTGACTGGAAACTGTATTCTCGCCGTGGTTATTTCCATTTCCGTTCAGTTGGCTTCCCCTTGGTATCACCCCAACAATCGCGAAGAAATTTGTGCTGGCGGACCCGGTCAACCGACTGGTGTTCAGACCAAGCTGTTTGTTTGATGCGCACTGAACAAGCCTCGACGGACCGAACTTCTCGGTCGCTGCTGAGTATTGGTATGGCTCGATCTATCTGGCTCGTCGCGTTGACAGCACTACTGTGCTCGACAATGTTGCCACAAGGGCTGGCTTACGGACATGGTACGAATGCCAATCAAGAAGCTCACTTCGTTGCTGCCAGCCAGGCCCAGACCAATGGCGATACCTCTGCGTCAAACGAGGCAAGTGAGACAAACGAATCTATGGAGCCAGACGAATCTACTGAAGATACAGATGCCCAGTCGCTGCGAAATCGCTTGGTTAGCTATACATTTCTTGGCGGATTGACACTGGTGTTTCTGGGACTGTTGTTTGGTTATTTGCGTCTTAACCATGCGACCCGCGGGTTCCACAGCGGACGTTTACAATTGGCCGCGATGGTGCTCTCAGGTATCGTTCTGCTAGTTAGTTATTTGCTTTGGACCCAAGTGCTGTTCAAATAGAAGGCTCGCCGTCTTAGAGCCTATCCTAAAACCTTCGGCGTAAAATCCTAACCCGACGCGTGAGCGAGGGAATTCGTGGGGGCGTCCCTCGCTCACGCTTCGGGTTTTGATGTTCTGGGATAGGCTCTTAGTTTGTTTGCCATCATGTGGACCTATTGCCTGATCTACTAAACTAGTGGTCTATCAGATCTGAATTGACGGGTGCCACGTTTACGCGAGCGTAAGCATGCTCACGCAAGCGTGAAGCATGGCACCCGTTTTGCTATTCATTTCAGGATTGAAGGACCACTAGATCAATTGCATAATCGCTTTCAAAAATCCTCATCCTTTTTGTTTTTCACTGATGCTCGAACTAATTGCTCAAGGTAAATCGGCCGATGCTCGCTGGCGGCGACGACTGCCTGAGCAGGCGATCGAAGTCGGTCGGGCGACGAAATCCTATCGAGTCCCCTGGGACGCTCAGGTTTCTCGGCGGCACGTGATTTTGGTTCCTGAGCAGAACGCAGTGCGTGTTGAAAAGATCCCGGAGGCTTCCAACCCGGTTTTTTTCAACGGCAATGAAGCGGAATCGTTTACCTTGATGCCAGGCGAGCATTTTGTGATTGGCCAAACCACGTTTTCGCTGGCCGCAGACAAAGCGTTTGTGACGATGGACGCACCAAGTCCGATCAGCCAGCGGACGTTTTCTCCCGAACTGCTCAGGCAAGTCCCCTATCGGAATGCAGATCGGCGGATTGAAATTCTCAACCAGCTTCCCGAGGTCATTTCCAGCGCAGGCGATGTCAAGGAACTTCTCATTCGGATGGTCAACACGCTGCTGTCAGGCATTCCAACTTCTTCAACGATCGGGATCGTTGAGCTGCAGACCATCGACACTGTCGAAGATGCATCGGATTCGATCCGAGTGATCCAATGGGACCGCCGGGGACTCGACAGCGGTGACTTCCAACCCAGCGAGCGATTGATCCGACAAGCGATCGAGCTTAACGAAACGACGCTGCATATTTGGAACCAAAGAAAAAGGACCCGACCAGAGTACACGTTTGATTACCAAAACGACTGGGCATTTGTTTGCCCCATCAATAGTGATGCCAGTCGAGGTTGGGCAATTTATGTTGCCGGCTCAAATTTTTCAGGCGACTCGACGATCGATGCTGGATCGGGCGAAGCCGATGTTCAAGACGACGTAAAGTTCTGTGAGCTAGTCGGCACGACGCTCAAGAATCTGTTGCTGGTCAAGCAGTTGGAGCGTCAGCAGTCGAGCTTGAGTTCTTTCTTCTCGCCTGTTGTGATGAGAGCCATCGCTGGTCGCGATCCTGAAGAAGTTCTTGCACCTCGGAAATGTGATGTCTCCGTTTTATTTTGTGACTTGAGAGGTTTTTCGCGCACCTCCGAAGCGATGTCCGACAACTTGCTGGAGCTTTTGGCTCGAGTGAGTGATTCGCTGGGAATCATGACGCATAAAATCCTTAAAACTGGCGGCGTGATTGGGGACTTTCACGGAGACTCGGCGATGGGTTTTTGGGGGTGGCCGATCCAGCCGGAGCAGAGTTCCGACAATGCGAGATCGGCAATCCTGGCGGCAGTTGAGATTCAGGAGGCGGTCGCCCAACAGCAAAGATCAACACCCAGCCTTCACAATTTCCAAATTGGTTTGGGCATTGCCTCCGGACAAGCCGTTGCAGGCAAGATCGGCACTCGCGATCAGGTGAAGGTCACTGCCTTCGGGCCAGTTGTCAATCTCGCGGCTCGGCTGGAGGGAATGAGCAAATATTTCGGACCCTGCATTCTCGCCGATGGCGTCACCATCGAGCGATATAACGCGTCAACCGACAAGTCAATCGACGGGAGTTCGATTGAAACGGCTTCTGCACACCCGCGTCGGTTGGGGAAATTTCAGCCGTTTGGGTTGGAAGGATCTTTCGATGTCTACCAGATCGTTGGTCATTTCGACGGCCAAGACGCAAAGCAATCGGTTATGTCGAATGAGTCAATCGACGGATACCAAAAAGCATTGCAGCATTTTGAGGTGGGTGACTGGGAGTTGGCCAGTAAAGAACTTGAACCGCACTGCGGCCACGATATCGCGGCCAAATTTCTTTCTGACTACATCGCCGACCAACAGCAACCTTCGGACGACTTTCAAGGGATCATTCGCATGCGAGCGAAGTAGGAAATGGGAAGTGCCAAACATTGACGCTTTAACTTTTGAAGCGCCATTGGAAGCCACCCTCCCTCTGAGGGCTCTTCGTCAAATTTAGTGACTCAATCCAACTGAAAAATGTCACTCTCCCGCTGGGCCCGCTGGGAGGGTCGAACTGGCCATCATTTATGATTGCGCAGGTCGGGGAAGGTAAACGATTGTTGACAAATTGAACTAACAAGATTCTTAAACCCTCCCCGTCCAATTCGCAAGCGAATTCTCCGACCCTCCCAGAGGGAGGGTGACGGCTCCGGTTCCGGTTCCTTTAAATCAACATCATGCCGGGGAATCCAACCCGTTTTCGCACCTTTCGGCGGAACAATAGTCGGTTACAATCGTTTGTAATCATTCCTATAGCTTATCAATTCAATCGAAGCATTATGGCCAACAATTCGACCAAGAAACTCGCCGCGAAAAAAGCGAACGAATTTGCGTTTAAGACTTTCCTAAAAACTCCGATCGAGAGTTATTCTTTGCTTCGCCAATCGCTGTTGTTTGCCGAAGTCTCAATGATCTCCTATTTATCGGTTGAGGAATGCAATATTGCGGCCGGTAAACTTGGCTTCACCGATGGAAAGTTTTTCAACTGTGGTGGCGCTCAAGCGTATTGGTTTCAAAACGAACATGACAGCGTTGTTGTGTTTCGCGGAACCGAGGTCGATGACTGGAATGATATTCGCGCTGATGCCAACGCCTTAACGGCAGTTGCAGAAACGGTTGGCAAGGTACACCGAGGATTCAAAGCCGAGGTCGATGAAATTTGGCCGCACATCGAAAAGGCGCTGGAATCAAACCGAAAACCGCTTTGGTTCTGCGGTCATTCACTTGGCGGTGCGATGGCAAAAATTTGCTCAGCCCGGGCGATGCTTTCTTACATCAAGTCAGAACCCGAAGGTGTGTTCACATACGGAAGCCCTCGCGTCGGATGCAAGAAGTACGTCAGTCATGTAAAGCTTCCTCATTATCGCTGGGTCAACAACAATGACATTGTGACCCGGGTTCCGCCCATGTTTCTTGGGTACCGTCATTCAGGAACTGAGATGTACATTGATCACCTTGGGCGATTGAAAGACATCAAGGGTTGGCGCCGAGTAAGCGATCGCTTGCAGGGTTTTATTTCAGGGTTAAAGCGTTTTAAAGTCGACCAGTTGTCGGACCATTCGGCGCCCAATTACATCGACGCGATTTTCAAGATCGTACGCGCGCAGGATCCCAAACCTTCCAATGACTCATCGCCCGAAGAAAACAGGGAGCAGCTTGACATCCAGGGTGCCGAAAAGCAATTGACGGCGTAAGGTCAGCCATACGATCGCACGTTGCTCGACGCGATCGAACACAGCGACTATGATGTAGTTTGTTGTCGGGGATAACTCGGAAACAGTTTACTTATCGCTTTAGTCGTAAAGCACATACTGTCACGAAGCACTTCTCACCGACCAAGCCATTGAAGAGAGAAATACTATGCCAGAGTTTGAATGTATTGAGTTGGATAGCGTCGAAGAAGTCGCGGTAGTTAAATTCAAAGATCAAAAAGTTATGGACCCGGGCCGCATCGAACAGCTGGGCAAGGAGTTGCTCACTCTGGTCGATGACGATGACGACTCCGGCAACGTTCTGATTAACTTTGAGAACGTGAATTTCTTTTCCAGTGCAGCCATTAACAAGCTCATCGTGTTTGAAAAACGAATTCGCGCTCGCGGTGGACAAATTCGCTTGAGCAATCTTCGACCTGAAGTAAAAGATCTCTTCAGCTACACGAATCTGGATTCGATGTTCCAAATCAAAGACGAACAAGCCGACGCCATCGAGTCATTTGAGAAATAGTCGGTTCAAAACTAACCGACTGCTCTCATTGTTTGTGGAACTGTCATAGACGCCTTTAGCGAGTTCTTCA
>CAYSQZ010000002.1:20758-24810 GCA_964433035.1 uncultured Pirellulaceae bacterium
TTTAGCGAGTTCTTCAGTTACCCGCGTAACTCCATTTTGAACCTGAAACGTTCCGCCAGCCAATGAGATCGTTACGGTCGCAGCCGCCCTTGCGGACGTGAAAATATGTCGGCTATTTCATCCCAAATACATCAACAATGATCGTTTATTTGGGCTAGAGCTTATTCACTTTCGCTCTTTTTAAATTGCTCGCCGAATCAGCTGGCGCTGATTTGGACCTGCCTGATTTTCCAATAGCGACCGAAGCCACAAAATCAGAGCCACCGAATTCGATCATCGCTTTGATGAAATTGGACAAGAGCTGGCTTTGGTAGCGATAAGGATTCCAGCAGATTGCAATTTTGCGGGTGGGCTTGTCACCGCTTATCGAACGATAAACCACCTTTCCGCCGAGGTCGTCTTTCGTGGCAATTTTGGGGACGAACGAAATACCCAACCCCAACGCCACCAAATTTTGAATCGTTGTCAGCTGTTCAATTCTCGAAGTCGTCACCGGCTGAAAGTTCTTTTGATTGCAAAACGACTCGATCGAATCAACCAGACAATGCGTGTCACCAAGCAAAACAAATGGTTCGTCAACGAGATCCTTGCTACTGATTCGTGCTCGCCCGCAAAGCGGATGATCGGCTGAGAGCGCCAGCAGCAGCTCTTCCTCAAACAGCGGTTCAATCGTCAGGTACTTTGCGGTGGCTGGCAGGGCAAGGATACCGACATCCACGTCGCCGTTGGAGCAGCGCTTGAGCAGCGTTTCAGTGGTGTCTTCACCGACTACAAAATTGGCGTGAGGAAACTGATCACCCACGGCGGACAATATTTGTGGAATCAAATACGGAGCGATGGTAGGAATCGCAGTGATCCCAATTCGACCAGTCTGACCATCGTCGGTGATCTGTCGCTTTGCGTCGTCAACCAAATGCAGGATTTTTTCTGCTTTAGTTTGCAGAAGCTGACCCGCGGGCGTCAATCGGATCGATCGCCCCTGACGCTCAAACAGAGGTTGCCCGAGTTCCTTTTCCAGTTTGGCAATTTGTTGGCTCAGTGCCGGTTGGGAAACCGAACAGTCCTGAGCCGCACGCGTGAAACTTCGGTGTTCAACAATTTTACTGAAGTAACGGAGTTGCCCGAGATCCATAACTTGCTAACCATCCAAAAGGTTTGGAATAAAAACACGGCGTATATTATGGGGGTGGTCCGGCGAAGATGCAAATTTCAAATACGTACTTTCGGTGCTTTGCTAAATTGGGCAATGTTTAAAACGGAACGTTTTGGCAGGCGTAAACCACTATGGGTTCATGGGTTCCTCGAATCGAAAGCGCTCAATGCAGGTCTACCTGCTTCCCAAAAAAAAAGCCGCTGGGGATCGAGTTTTGATCCCCAGCGGCTACATCCTTGTTTTGTGATTTTCTTAGAGAGAAGTGAAGTCATCAAAGTCGAACGCGACTCCCTGTTGAGGGAAAATAGCGTATAGCGTTGATGCCAAATACAAATTCACCGCGTCTGAAAGCCGTTGAATCGGTTTCTCTGGGACCAACACGATATCAGAATCGCGTAACCAGATTTCATCAGATGGGTAAGGTCGTTTCCCTAGTACAGCTCCGTTGAGATCCAGTCTGGTCGCAGTTAAGCGCCAGTTTCGGTCGCGTCGAAAAACGATAACTTGTCGAAGGTTTCCGCCGATAAGTTCACCTTCGGCCAGAGCAAGTGCTTGCAGCACGGACGTTGGTCCAACAAGCTCAAATTGTCCAGGTTGAGCAACTTCACCAAGAACGTAGATGAATCGTGGAGCACGCTCGATCAGGATCGGAGTGACTTCGATACCTCCTTGACGCAAACGATAGCGAGCATTGACTTCACGAGTGATCTCATCAAGCGTCAAGCCAATTGCTGGAACGCTTCCAATACCGGGAAGCTGCACCGTACCGTCGGGTGAAACCGTTACAGCACGGACTTGACCACCAGTGCCACCACGTGCATCGACCGAGTCAACAAGATCCTGAAGCGGTGTGTTCCCCTGAATTACCTGAACAACAATCGCTGGATTCTTGACGAATTTAACGTAGCGTTGGTTTAGCTCGCGTTGGAGGTCTTCGACTGTTTTTCCGGCGGCACGGACTTGACCGATCAACGATAGCGAAACCATTCCATCAGAGCGAATCGTCAAACCTGGTACTATAGACCCGGTTCCGGGCTGGTCCAGCGAAGGATCGATGGTTGAAGAGATTTGAATTTGGTCGCCAACGTAGATTTGGTAGGGCTCAAGCGACCTTTCCCGAGTTCGCAAGTACACAAATTCGAGTTGATCGTCGACACGCAACCGATACTCTGGCACGTGCGGCGTTCGGTGAGGGCCGATGTACTCGCCATATCCATACTGCTCAAAAGGAAGCTGGGACTGGTGTCGCCATTTGGCTTCACCAAATGGGAATGGAGTATCGTGGTCAACTGCGTTGTAAGACTTCGATGGTAAGTTAGCGTCGGCAACTGCGCCGTAGCCAAAACCGGGTGCTCTGGCTCCCGCTTGGTAGCCACCCCCCGCTTGGTAGCCACCCCCCGACTGGTAGCCGCAAGAACTGCAGTTGCTATCGCCGCAATGCTGAACCCCCAAATACTGTACCCCCTGGCACATTCGAATTTGATTGTCCTGTTGCAATTCGACTTTGTTGTCCGATTTGGCGAACTGATTGTCCATCTGGTTAGTCACCAAATCTGAAACAACCGAACTATCGGAAGTCGTTTGTCTCGAAGCATTGCTATGCACGATGACAAAAGCAGCGACGGAAATGATTCCGCAAAGAGCAAGTTTGGCTGATAGAAATTTGTTCATGGCGATCACGTTTTCTGGGTTTGCGATTCAAGCTTTAACACGTAGGGCAGGCTGTTGCCTGATTTGACTCACTTCGGCATGCACAGCAGGCCTTTTAAGCCGGAAGGTCCGGCAAGTAAGTCAAAGGTCAATAAAAAAACTAAATTGGATTGGCTAGTGGTCCAGCCGCTTCGACGAACCACTAGTGCTGTGTGACATCTAAAATTTCGGGTTGGCAAGCGACTTATCTTGCGTTCTCACGGTAACTTCCTTCGATGGCGGTAACACAGCACTAGGTTTAAAACCATTCTTTAATTCGTTCAGCGATCGAGGCTTTTGGTTTTTCGTCTTTCGCTTTTGTCTTATTTGCTGATACTGTCGGAGTGATCTTGGGAACTTTTTGTGCGATCCGAGGCTCAAACTCCAGCGGAGCCATTGCGTTGAATTGAGGTGTGTCGATCCACCGAATGCCTGCCGTCGCGATCGAAGTCGATTGAGCAGCGATTGGAATTTCGGCTTTGGCCATTTGAGCAAGTTGGGATTCGCCTAATCGTTGGTGTGTCTTGGCAAGGTTGCTCCAGGCTTGGGGGGTCGATTGAGCGATTAAGCTTTGCTTGAATAAGTTGGTCGCTTCATTAAGCTCACCAGATTTAGCCAATAGTACTCCCAGTTCGTTGGCACTTGCCGGATTGTTAGAATTGCTAAGCAACGAGGATCGGTGAAACACAATCGCTTGAGAGATGTCGATTTTGCCAGAGCTGACGGGCTGTTGAGATGAAATCACTGAGTGGAGTTTTCCCAAGCAGTGAAGTGCTTCGGCAGTTACGACATTGCGGCCACCTGCAAAGTCAAGCTGTTGCCCGGCGTAAGCGTAGTATCTTCGCATTGCGTTGAGCGGAGTGATCTGTCGGGCTTCGATCGGGGTAAGTAATTTAGTTTTGTGGGCCTCGATTGTTGCCGGAACGTCCACGATTCCGAAACCTTGGGAGTCCTGAGCCGCGAAATCCTCAGCTTCTTTCATTGCCCGAATGGATTTGGATAACGCAGTGCTAAATTCATTTCCATTGATCACGGCGTCGTTGGCTTCGGCGATGACACGCAACGCTGAGAAGAACTCGTTTCTTGCCGCATAGCTCGCTCCTCGACGAGATAACGACTTGCCATACTCGATGTGATGAACGGCTTTTTGGGCCGCCGATTCGGGCAGTTCGATCTGCACTGGAGCGATTTGAGTTCCAATGTTGGTCAT
>CAYSQZ010000002.1:24910-47662 GCA_964433035.1 uncultured Pirellulaceae bacterium
CCGATTCGGGCAGTTCGATCTGCACTGGAGCGATTTGAGTTCCAATGTTGGTCATGGGAGTTCCGATGCTGGCGATCGGAGTTCCAATGTTGGTCATCGAGCCCGCGTTGTGAACCGGTGGTATGGTTTCGGTTGGGGCAGAGCTTGGATCCATGGCAGGAATGCCGTCAATATCGTTTAGTGAGCGAATGCCTTGGGCGGTAGTCGCCATGCTGGCGGTTTGAATTTTGTTGTCCGCCGTGCGGTCGACGGGTGAAAACGCAGGCGCTTTGGTCGAGATGAATGGGTTTTGTTTCCATTTCGGCCTTGAAGGCTGCTTAAGATCCGTGGTCTTCTCAGATGGAGTTGTTTCAGATGACTCAGGTGTGGTGATTGGCGAGTCCATCACTTCGACTGGTTCCGGAAGTTGAGCTATTGTTTCAATTGGTCCTTCTGTTGATTCGGGCAACTTCATTGATTGATCGGTTACCTCATCAATTGCAGGTGCATCCAGCAGAGGTTGCGAATCGACCGGCAATGAATCATCGGGAACCTCAAGCTCCAAAAAATCGTGGTTTGGCTCCGGGAATTCCGAAAACTCAGAATCTGAAAGTGCTACCTGGTTTTCTGATTCGAGAACGACGGTAGAAGCTTCGACCTCTTGGGCCGGAAAGAGCATCTCGTGTTCGACCACTGTGGATTGGGGCGGTTCCGTGGCTTGTTCGTCGCTTTGGTCCAGATGCGTCAAAGACGTTAAGGACTGGTAGTCACTATTGTCGGAACTGAAGTTACTACGTCCAAGTACGAACGCAATGACTGCGACACATCCCAAGCCGATTGCGGTTTTCTTGATATCAAATGCCATTTCAACCTCTCGAGTATCAAATAGCAGATTGCCATGGATGCAATCCGAGAATCCATTTCTCCCTAAACGGTCGGATTCCAACAGATGTATCGACTCTGGTCGTTGTTCGGCCTAGTCAAGTTGAAACGAATACTCCAATTCGACCGGTTTTGCCTTCGCGTTGATCCGGATAATCGACAAACTTTAACACCAGTGCTCCCTTAGACGTGTTGCGCTTGAGAGTTCGCTAGCATTTGTTAACGGCGATTCCCGCTGTAGGCGGCGAGATCGGCTTCTGCTGAGGACGGGGTAGCGACGTCCTGGGTGGGACCTGCGGTTGGTTGGCGACCAACCGCATTGAGTGAGATTGGAGATTGGGTGGAGACCTGCTTACTCGTCAGTAACGCAACCTTCAGACGCCGGTTTGACGTTTTTGATGTACTTATAAAGCGTACCTCGGGTAGCTTTGAAAGCCGGCGCTTTCCATTGGGATTTTCGGCTAGCCAGTTCTTCGTCGCTCAAGTGAACTTTGATCTCGTTTTGGTCAGCATCGATTGTTATCTCGTCGCCATTTTGAACCAGCGCAATCGCCCCGCCCTCCTGGGCTTCGGGGGTGATGTGGCCGACGATGAAACCGTGTGACCCGCCTGAAAACCGGCCGTCGGTCAGAAGTGCAACATCTTTGCCCAGCCCGGCTCCCATAATCGCCGAGGTCGGCGTCAACATCTCAGGCATCCCCGGTCCGCCCTTTGGGCCTTCGTAGCGAATGATGACCACATCGCCCTTGTTAATTTTTTTCTCTTCCAGGGCGGCTACCATTTCTTCTTCTGAATCAAACACGTTGGCGGTACCTTGGAAAACCGATCCCTCTTTGCCAGTAATCTTTGCGACCGCGCCGTCGGGTGCCAGATTGCCATAAAGAATCTGAATATGTCCCGTCGGCTTGATCGGGTTGTCGACTGGACGTATGACCTCCTGATCTTCGGTCAATCCCGGCAGGCTGGCCACATTCTCGGCCAGCGTTTTTCCAGTCACGGTCATACAGTCACCATGAAGCATCTCTTGCTCCAGCAAATACTTCATCACTGCAGGCGTGCCGCCAACGGCATGTAGGTCCTCTTGAACGTACTTCCCACTGGGTTTGAGGTCGGCAAGAAACGGGATTCGATCGCTGATTGTTTGAAAGTCGCTCAGTTTCAAATCAACATCAACCGACCGTGCCATTGCGATCAAGTGCAACACAGCGTTGGTTGACCCGCCCAAAGCCATTGTCGTTACGATCGCGTTCTCGAACGCTTTCCGGGTCATGATGTCACGGGGTTTGATATCTTTTTCCAGCAGATTCAAAATTGCTGGCCCGGCCTGATGGCACTCTTGAATCTTGTCCGGGTCTTCGGCGGGGATCGACGCACTAAAGGGCAGCGACATTCCTAACGCTTCGATCGCGCTGGCCATCGTGTTGGCGGTGTACATTCCGCCGCAGGCACCGGCACCAGGGCATGATTTACGAATGATTTCCTGGCGGGTTTGATCGTCGATTTTTCCGGCTACAAATTCTCCATAGGATTGAAACGCCGAAACGATGTCAAGTTTACAATCGCCCATCTTTCCGGCTCGAATTGTACCGCCGTAAACCATCAGGCTGGGCCGATTCAAGCGTCCCATCGCAATCAGACATCCCGGCATGTTCTTGTCGCATCCCGGAAGTGCGATGCAAGCGTCATACCATTGGCCGCCCATAATTGTCTCGATCGAGTCGGCGATTACGTCTCGAGATTGAAGCGAAAAGCTCATGCCGTCGGTTCCCATCGAGATCCCGTCGCTCACACCGATCGTGTTAAACCGCATGCCGACCAGCCCTGCTTCCTGGACACCCTTTTTGACTTCTGCCGATAGTTTGTCCAAGTGCATGTTACATGTGTTGCCCTCATACCAAACACTTCCAATTCCAATTTGTGGCTTGTTCATGTCCTCAGGGGTCAGCCCGGTTCCGTAAAGCATCGCTTGGGAAGCGCCCTGGACTTTGGGTTGAGTGATTTTACTGCTGTATTTGTTGAGTTGATTGGCCATCGAAATATAAGCTACAGGGAAATTGAGTTGAGATCGTTTGAGAGAATAAACAAGCCTGAAATTCTAGCCGACTCGCGCCCAACCGGTAGCTCCGTTTTTAGCAACACCGCCTGGATGGCAACAAATGTCCGGCGGCGCTCTGGTTGTATGCCTGGTCTACCAAGTATTTGGGCCAATAAATAAAAAACACCTTGAGGGTTAAGCCCAAGGCGTTTTGATAATTCAATTGACTTCTCAAGCTCGGCGAGGCCGGTGAGACTTTGAAGGTTTAACTACTCAGCTGTAGCGGCGACTGGTGTTTCGGTCGCAGACCCATCGGCAGCTGGAGTCTCATTCTCTTTTGGTGCGGACGTTTCGGCTTCAACTTCAGCGGCTTGGCCCTCTTCACCTTCGGCGGCTTCAGCTGCGGCATCCTGAGCAACCTGGTAAGGATCTTGTCCGGTCATCAGGAGATCAAGCTGCTTGCTGATCGAATCCACGACCTTGCCTCGAGGAGCGTTGGCGAACGTTGACAGATCAGTCGAAACTGAAAACGGCAAGTTGGCGCCACTGGCAAGGATCGCTTTGGAAAGCTCAAACGAAAACGAATCTGCTTCAGAGGCTGGAAGAGCGGTTCGATCACTACGTTTAATTTCGGCCAGATCCGCCCCTGGTGCCACGTCGGCTAGCCTGACCTCAGTGACGACAGTAGCAATTCCGGCATTGGCCAACTGCTCAACCGTTCCGCCTCCGACTGCCCATTCCCAAGCGTCAAGGCAAAGTCCAACATTGGGTTGGCCGACGGCTTTAACAAGCGGCAACATCTCGTCAGCAGTTTGAATGAACTTAAAGTTTCCGTCAGCCGGTTTGGCGCTCGACGCGCTCAATGCCAAACCGATCTTGATCGAGGTTGATGCGAATTTTTCAGCAATCATCTGAAGCCGAGTGGTGTGCTTTTCAAAGCTCTCCTGGAATGCATAGTTCTCGTTTTCAGACCCAATTTCGACGTAGCAGCATTTCGCGTTAAGCGTTTGGGCCAAGTCGAGAATTGTATCGAGCTTGGTAATAGAATCGTTGAATTGCTCATCGGTACCACCGATCGCAACTGGCAACTTGAAGCTGCTCATATCGATTTTAGCACTTTGCAGGAATTGACAAGCAAACTGTTTGCCCAGTGTATCGTGTCGTCCGACCAAATCTGCCATGTCGACTTCGACCCCGTCGAAACCGTAAGTCAGGGCGAGTTCAATCAACTCGTTCTGTTTCCCACCTACACCTAAACCTCTGCTGCTAAGAATTTTGTACACGTAAAAAGACCCTCTTGATTGCTCGACGCTCGGTCGATAAGAAATGCCCAATGCATTCTGAGATACCAAAGTCGAAAAAACTGAAGGCTCATACGAGCACCTCAGGCGACTACTTGAAGTTGAATCTGGGCATGTGTTTAGCTGATACGAGGCGGGATTATTGCAGATATCCCCGGTAAATCATAGTGCTAAAGATTTCGGCACGAGGAATATTTGGTGGGCCAGCAGGCCAGGCTGTCTCAATTCGCTATATCGGTACAACCGGCCCTATCTGCAGGCCAGTGTCCAGTATCAACCCTCCATTCTGGTGAGCCCAATAAATAACGCGTCTAGCAGATCAAATTGACCAAACCATAGCTACTTACTTGGCCAGCAGCCGATCTCTCAGGGTACGCAAAGACTTCCGATAGGGGCAATTTGAGTATTTGTGTAGAACCGCGGTCGGTCATCCAACATACAGATGCACCGACAAGCTGGTACGTTCAAACTGTTTCCGCGCGCCAGTTTCGGAGCTTTGTAACCGATTTCGAACTCCTTCTTCGACAAGACCCACGCAAAGGTTAAGCGATGACATCGTGGACTACATGCCCTTTGACATCAGTCAAACGCATGTCTCGACCGCCAAACCGAAATGTGCTTCGCGTATGATCGACGCCCATCAAATGCAACATGGTGGCGTGAAGATCGTGAATCTCGACTCGGTTCTCGATCGCTTTATATCCCCACTCGTCGGTCGCACCGTAGATGGTTCCCGGTTTAACACCGCCGCCAGCCATCCAGACGGTAAAGCCAAACGGATTGTGGTCGCGGCCATTTTTACCTTGAGCAAACGGGGTTCGGCCAAATTCACCAGCCCAAATGACCAGTGTTTCATCCAGCAAACCACGCCGCCGTAAATCTTTGAGCAACCCTGCGATTGGCTGATCGACTGCCCGGGCGTTATTCTCGTGACCTTGCTTGAGATTACTATGTTGATCCCAGCGATCGCCTTTGACATTGGGGCAAGTCAATTCGATGAAGCGTACGCCTTTCTCGATCATTCTTCGAGCCACCAGACATTGCGCCCCGTAGATCTGAGTCGGCTTGTACTTCGACTCCATTCCATAGAGCTTTTTGGTTTCAGCTGTTTCTTGGCTCAGCGACATTACCTCAGGAACTGCCATTTGCATTTCGTATGCCAGCTCATAGTTTCGAATCGCCGACTCGATCGAGTCGTGTTTTCCAAATTGATTTTCCGCCAGACCGTCAAGTTGCTTGGCTAACGCAAGTTTTTTTAACTGAACGGCATCCTCTTCAAGAGCTTCAATGTTGGCCAGTCCTGTTCCTGTTGGTTTGAATATGGAGCCTTGATAACTTGCCGGTAGAAAGCCACTGCCAAAACAATCCAACCCGCCTGGCGGAATCAAGCCTCCATTGAGCACTACGAAGCCAGGAAGGTTTTCACACTCACTTCCCAGGCCGTAATTGGCCCAGGCTCCCATGCTTGGACGACCCTGCAGTCCGCTACCAGTGTGCAAGAAGTAATTGGCAAACGTATGTTCGGGAAACTCGGAAACCATCGAGCGAATAATCGCAAGTTCATCGACGCACTGAGCAACATTGGGAAACAGGCTGCTGACGGGAATGCCGGACCTTCCGTACTTTTTGAATTTCCAGGGGCTGGCCAACACGGTTCCGTTGTTGTTGAACTGGGTTGGCTCAACATCAAAAAAGCTTCCTGGATCTTTGCCGTTATGTTTGTCCAACAACGGCTTGGGATCGAAGGTGTCGATTTGAGAAGGGCCGCCATCCATGAAAAGAAAAATCACGTTCTTGGCGCGAACTTTATGGTGCGGTCCATGGCCGGCGAAGCCAGTTATCTCCGGTTCTCCAATTCCATACGCCTTGTCTAAACCCAACGCTGCCAATGCCACCGCGCCGAATCCACTGGCACATCGGGAAAGCATCTGACGCCGCGAAAGCGGAGCCGGTTGAAATCGTTGGCAAGGGTATTTGTTCTGGTTCATCATCGCAGAAAAACAAACTCCTTGGTGTTGATTAGCGAGTGAGCAAAGTTCGTCCAGGTTTTGACATCGGTACCATCTCCAACAAACTCCAGCGACAACTTGGCTTCATCAGTTGTCGGCAGACGTCCAAACGCGGACTGGTACATCCACTCGATCCGCTGCCGGGAGTCTTCTTCAGCCGCCAACGCACGCTCGGCCCACAGTTTGGCTTGCTCAGCGACAAAAGGATCATTCATCAGAACCAACGCTTGAGCGGGAACGTTGGAGACGTTTCGCCGCCCCATCGTGCTGAATGGAACAGGCGTATCGAAAGTCGTCATGAATGGCGAGAGGAAATTTCGTCGAACTGAAACGTAAATCGACCGTCGACCGTCACCGTCCAGTGGACCGTTGACTTTGGGGCGACCTCGCCCCTCCATGAATTTGGTTAGATGGATCGGTACCGAAGGGCCTTCCTGGGTTGGGTCGAGTTTTCCAGAGATGGCCAGTAACGTATCGCGAATGGCTTCACCTTCAAGTCGTTTGGGTGGGCGGTGATGCCAAAGCAAATTTTTCGGATCGGCAGCCAGTGATTTGGAAACAGGGCGACTGGCCATTTGGTACGTCTGGCTAAGTACAATTCGTTTGATCATCCGTTTGATGCTTTGCCCGTCGGCAACAAACTCCGAGGCAAGATGGTCCAGAAGTTCCGGGTGAGTCGGTCGCTCACCCAGTACACCAAAATCGTCGGTCGTTGGGACCAGACCGCGGCCCATTAGGTGATGCCAAATTCGATTGACGATCACTCGCGAGGTTAGCGGATTGTCGGGGTTGTTGATTCGTTCTGCTAACTGAAGTCTGCCACTGCCCTGCTCGATCACCATTGGTTGGCCGCCGTCAACGGCAGTGAGAAAATGGCGTGGTTCGATCGGGCCAAGCTTCGAAGCATTGCCACGAATGTAGACGTTGGCCTCCTCGCCGATTCCGTCCATCATGGCCGGAGCAAGTCGAGAACTTAAAGTCAATTGCTCCGAAAGCTGTTTTCTTTCGGCCTGCCATTTTTTGATTGCTTCAGCAATGCCATTCTCGTTATCAGATATTGCTGACTCGGCTCTTTCCACAAAAGCCAGGGACTCACGCTTGTACTTTCGAATTTTTTGCGACAGCTTTTTTTGTTCATCCTGGTCCAATCCCTGGGCGACAAACCTCACGGAAATCTGCTGGTCGATCGCCGGAACAAACTCCAAGTGCAAGCGATGGTTGAGATATCGCTTGAGGTCGAGCTGGACCCAATTGTGTTGGGAACCAGCTTCGAATGCCTTGATCGTTTTTCCGTGCAACGGCCCAAAGACGGTACGATGAGAATCGACACAGGCGATGATGTGACCCTGGCCCGCAACAAAGCAGTTGAGGATGCCGTCCTCCAATTCGAAGGTCGGCGTTCTTAGCGTCCGACCGCTTTTGGGGATTTCAGAAAGCTTGTTTTTGTCCAAAACGCCGCCTTGGCTTATTGATTCCAGGCGATTCCAAAATGGATCATTAATTGCGGCGCCATCAGCTGCGAATCCAAGCTCAAGCGAATCGTCGGCAGATAAAAAGTACGGCCTACCGTCTGTTAACGCTTGATCACCGAAGATGAATCCATCCTGCAGGAATTGCGTTTGGGGCAGCGTCGCGAAATCAAAAACAATGTGCTGATCAGTCAGTTCGGTGTTTTGGGCAGGTGGCTCTATTTCCTGCTCTTTGAGCAATCTTAAGATCTCGTCCTGATAGCGACGATTGACTTTGTTGAGTTTCGCGGCAACTTTCCTGTTTTGTTCGATCGATTCAAAACGGACTTGCCGATAGTCGCTGCTATGTAAAAATCCGGTAAGCGAATAATAATCAGCGGTCGAGATTGCATCGAACTTATGATCGTGGCAACGCGCGCATGAAACCGTCACTCCTAAAAAGGACTTGGTAGCAACGTCGATCATATTATCGAACCGGTCCGATTCGTCTTTGCGAATATCGACCGGAGAGTGAGACGATTCCCCCAGGAACCAGAAACCCGTGCCCAGTATTGATTCGTTAAAATTCTTTTTGGGGTGAAGGCGAGGAGCGTCCAGCAAATCGCCTGCGATATGCTCTCGAATCAGTTGGTCGTATGGGATGTCAGCATTGAGGGCGCGAATAACGTAGTCCCGATACTGAAACGCATTGGGTATGTCATTGTCGAACTCGTGGCCACTGGATTCTGCGTAGCGACTAAGGTCCAGCCAATGCCGCCCCCAGCGCTCACCAAAATGCACTGAGGCGAGTAGTCGATCAACCAGTTTTTCAATTGCCTGATCTGGGTTTTTGGTCATGTCGCTTTGAAGTTCAGCCAGTTCATCGGGTGTCGGCGGCAATCCGATCAAATCCATATGGAGACGGCGGGCGATCGCCAGTGGCTTGGCTCGCTCAGCGGGCTGTAGTTGTTTGGCGCTGAGTTTTGCGCCAATGAATTGATCGATAGAAGTCCCGGACCAGCGAAGGTCATCGACTGTTGGATGGGGATGCTTGACGATCGGTTGCCAGACCCAATGTTCTTTCCGCCGAGCCTCAAGATCAAATTCTTCCAGTGCCAAACCGGCATTGGCTGATTCGGAAGGCCATGGGGCACCCATCTCAACCCATTTTTCGAGGATGGCAATTTGATCCTCAGGCAGTTGGCCTTTGGGCGGCATTTCGTAGTCTTCGTACTTAACCGCACCGATGAGTAAGCTGCCGTGTGGTTTGCCGGGCACGATCGCTTCACCTGAATCACCGCCTTTGAGAATCGCCGCCCTGCTGTCGAGTAACAAGCCACCCTGATTTTTCTCAGCGGACAAGCTGTGGCAAGCGTGGCAATTGTCGACCAAGAGCGGGCGTACTTTGCGTTCGAAAAATTCAATCTGGCCAGCATCGAATTTCATTTCTTGCGCGTTACATGGAGTTCCGGCTCCTAGAATTAGCCACACCGAAACAGTCAATGCCGCAAGCAAAAAAATGAATCGGTTTTGGCAAAGATGATTCATGAAACCCCGAACGAAAAACGATTGTTGCGCCGACACGTTTTGATGAAGAGAAGGCGCTATTTATTGTACTTTGTTCGGCTGATCTGGACTGATAGAAAATCGTCCTACCATCAGGGGTTGGCTATGTCGGCAAAATGGCTTGCGTTTGAAGCGTGAACCCTTGAAGGTCGGGCAGGAGTGCCCAAACTACAATTTCAATTTGCATTCAACTTATACGACCGGTTCCTGCAGCACCGTCGCGACACTAGAACGCAGCTTTGATCGTATCGAGCTCCACTCCCAGCAGTTGCTTGGCCAGCGGACTGAGCTGCTCCGGGGAACCCTGAATGTGAAACGTTCGCTGCACGTGCTGCATTGTCTTGCCAGGTTGAAGTGCTGCAGCCGGAGAAGAAGTTTCCAATTCGTAAAACGGACCAAGCGGCGGCTTTCCTTCTTCTGGTGAACCGTCGTTGTAGGAGTTGATTACATCTCCAGCGTAGGGCTTCTCTTGCAACTCCCACATTGAATTGACAAATCCATTGGGGGCTTGCTGCAAGTTGTAAGTGACGATGTTGAGTACATTTCCGGTGGCGTCGTAGCTGCCCGCGATCCCCTGGGAGCGCTCGGCCGTGATGCCAATCTTTCCACGACGCGTGCCGTCACCTCGAAAGAAAAGTTTATCTTCTTCGACCTTCAGGTATTCCGGTGGAACCTTCCCAAAATAAGAATCATTGACTTTCGGACCCAGCGTTTCCTCATCACCACCTTTAAAAGGGATGACGACGGTTGTTTCAGGCGAGGGGTTGTACATGCCCAGAATCCAGATCGAAAGCAGGCCCGTTTGAGGCTTCCAAGCTTCCTCGCCGTCGTTAGTAATCCGGTTGTCGGTTTCATAACCGACCATCTTCAAGCCTTCGCCGAGTTTGACGTTTAACAGCTTAGAAGCGTCGGCTTGATTGAGTAACTTGACTGTGCGTTCAATGCCAACCTTGAATTTCGTGCCGCTATGATTGAGAAGTTCGGTTTTGTGTTGAAACTTGGCCGAGGTTTCGGATTGCTCGACGACCTCGAACGCTTCAGTATCGATTGCCGGTGGCGTGACCCAGTCGTCAAATACGAACTTGGATCCGGGCTTGAAGAATACAGCGAACTGTCCACCCTCGGGACCAAACCAGAACCGCTCTTCCCCGCCAAAGATGTAAATGTGCTCTTCAAGTTTTCCCTTTTTCTCTTCATCTGTCATCAATCCCTTCTCAATAACCGGGCGATTGATCCAGCCGAAGCTCGGACCGGCCGCGCTGTCGAACGTGCTGGTCATCACGCGGCCTTGATAGGCAGGGGCTACGGCGACTGCTGCGTCACCGTCTTTCAATAAAACGATTGGAGTATGCTCTTTCATGAACGCCAAATCGTTGGCGAAGGTTACGCTTGACATTTCTTGGGTTTCCTGGGGTAAATCGAATCTTCCAATGTACGGCAATGCGCCCTTTTTCTTTACTCTGGCGATCTCAACGCCCCACCGAGGCAGCTTGCCGTTGCCGCTTTGGGTAAAGGCTTCGGGACGATAGGCTCCTCCCGCCCACGGGCCTTTGACGACGTTATGGGTTTTTTTAAATTTAATTCCATCTTCGGAAAAGAGAATCGATTTCTTGATCTCTTTGGGGCCTGTCGTCCCGATCATTGCGGCCACGCCTTCACCTTGAGGCCAGACCAGCACTTCGTGGTTCCCCGGAATGACGGGATTGGATTGGTGCTTTATGTATGGCCCCTGCGGTTGATCGGCAATCGCAACTCCCATCTGGGTCTGACTAGGGGATTTTCCCTGTTGGCGGCCTTTGTAGTAGAGCCAGTATTTCCCCTGGCGAGTAATCAAGCAGGCGTCGTCAATGAGATGGCTGTCGAAGTGTTCATTGTTGTCGCTATTGGTGACAACCGGATTTGAGGCAATTCGCTCCCACGGACCATCTGGCGAATCTGAAACCGCAACTCCGATCTTTGAATCCGGGTTGAAAGGCTTTTTGTGAAAGTCTCTGGAAGTACCCGTGTAAAAAAGCCAATACTTTCCCTCAGCAACAAGAATGTTGGGTGTAAAGACACTTGCGCCTTCCCATGTTCCCGGTTCACCTTTTTGAAGTGCCAATCCTTTTTCCGTCCACTTGTGGCCATCTTTGGAGGTCGCATACCAAACAGTCGCATCGTATCCCGGAGAGATCTTGCCTTTGGAATACCAAACATAGAATAAGTCGTTGACCTTGATGACATCGCTAGGATCTCGGCGCATCACGCCTGACTCTGCTCCAATGCCCTCTAGTGTCGAATGTGTCACAGTTAGGGTTGGGTAATCATTGGCAGGCTCTTCGGCAAAAGTAGAAACCGACATCAAAACCAGTGCCGTGATTGTCAAGATTATTTTCATGTTTGTTCCAGTGGCAATTGTGCGGCTGCGGAATCGTGTCTGTCGGTGTTCCGCCAGAGGCCGTTTGGAAAATTCCGAAAGGTTTAGATTGTAATCATTTTCTCATCCTTTGCCACTTTGCCAGTTGGTCATGTAGGTCATGGTTGGTTTGCAGTTTGTTGAGAAAGTTCTTCGTACTCTTGTTCTGTCATCCAATTCAAATCTTTCCACCAGCCAGTGTCGTTGGCTTGAGCGGGACCGGAGGTGGATCGCCCTTGGGCAATGATCTGGTTGAGTTTCGTCTTCAGTTGAGCGACTATTTCTGGATTGCTTTCGACGACGTCTTGCTCCTCCGAGCGATCCTCGGCGAGATTGTAAAGTTCAAAGCTTCTCTCCTCGCCGGGTGTGACCAATTTCCAATCGCCTTCGGTGATCGCGTAGCGTGTATAGGCGTAGTTGCCGTGCGAGATCAGCGGCAGACGATCGTAGTCTGCAGCGGGGTCGAGCAGAATCGAAGCAAAGCTCTGGCTGTCTTCACCTGCGTTGTCGGGCAGTTGGGCATCGATCAAGTCGGCAAAGGTCGCCAGCAGATCGATTTGACCGACGACTTTATTCCACTGCCGACCGGGTTGTTGGATCCCTTTTGGCCACCGCACCAAAAAGGGAACACGATGACCGCCCTCGTAAACCGAACGCTTGCCCTCTCTTAAGCCACCTCGACTGTCGTGATTAAAATCCTTGATCCGGGCTGGCCAGGACTTCTCGGGACCGTTGTCACTGGTAAATAAAACCAGAGTATTGCCATCGATCCCCGATGTTTTGAGAAACTCAAGAATGCGTCCCACGTGATAATCGGTTTCGATCATAAACTCGCCGTAAGCCCCAGCTTCGCCCTTGCCGTGGAATTCGGGCAGCGGACAGACGGGATAGTGCGGTGACGTGTAGGGCAGGTAAAGGAAGAATGGCTTTCCGTTTTTAGCGTCATTGACTTTACCCTTCATCCACTGAATTGCTTTGTCGGTAAAGCGAGTCAGGCATTGGTTGTCGATAAAATCCGGTGCAATCTCCAACCCTTTGTCCCGGTCGTAGGGTGGCATGATGCGATAATCCATGTGGCGAGGGTTCTTTTTTTTCTTGGTGTACAGGGTCGGTGGAACCTTGGCATATCGCCCCTCGAACCAAGCCAGAATTCCAAAGTTAAGCGAAGCTGGAATCCCGTAAAAATAATCAAACCCTTTGTCCAGCGGCATGTCCTTAACTGGTTGGGTCCAATCGCGTTTCTTGGGTTTGCCCGGGAAATCCATCCCCAGATGCCACTTGCCGACCATCGCGGTGTGATAGCCGTTGTCTTTGAACAGACTCGCCAGTGTGACGCGTCCGTCCGGGATGAGGCATTCGGCTTCTGAGCCCATCACCTTACGCTTGAGACTTGTCCGCCAGCTATAACGCCCTGTTAGTAGGCTGTATCGCGATGGTGTGCAGACCGAGTCGGCGCTGTGGCCTCGTGTAAAGGCAATGCCCTCGTTGGCCAGTCGATCCAAATTCGGGGTCTTGAATTTGGCCTCGGGGTTCAAAGCGCTTACGTCACCATAACCTTGGTCATCGGTGTAGATGACGATCACGTTGGGTTTAGATTTGGTGGCTCGAGAAACATCCGAAACTTGTTCAATCGTCTGGGAGTCACATACGGGCGAAAAGGCATTGAGAGCCAACAAGCAAAATGAAAGCCCCAACATGTAAGACAGCTTGATCTTGATTCGCCTCATTGTTTATCTCTTTCTGCAAGTAGTCATCTGTTCTCCAGTTCGAGCTACAGAAGTTCTTCGATGCGGTGACCTTTGCCCTGAAGAAACGGCTCAGGAATTTGTGACTGGATCGAATCGGATTAGAAATTCTTCGGCGCAAAAACGTTCTTCATCCTGAAGATCAAATAGATGATCAAGATCGTCAAGACAAAGATTGCGATCATTGCAACAACTGCCAAGATCGCGATCCCCCCTCCATGGATGTTTGGCATACGAACAACCAGTGCCAAGCCGCCATAGATGATGACGAATACCAATCTTCTGGCTTCGGCCAATTTTGCCAGATCTGGCCGGTGGCCCCTTATTGCTATTTCGCGAAGCCCACCGAGCAAGTGCCAGACAAGTAGACAGACGACAAGCGATGATGCTGCCCCATAACCGTTGACGAAAAATCCGATCACCCAAATTGCAAGCAGGGTAAAAGACAGGATTTTTGTGGTCGCAAATTTGGAGGAATACTCCGCCAATGCTCCCGTGCCGAAAGCCAACAGCAGGTACCCCACTGCCTTTGGAAGCAGAGGAATGTTGTTGATGTTGAAATTGACCAAAGCAAAGAAAATGCCCAGCAAGATCAGATTGAAAGGTTTTCTGGGCAACCTTAGCGCAGACCCAAATTCAGACTTGTGTAAATCTTCTTTTTTTGGATGAGCCGCTTGCCACGGTTCCGTCTTTTCCACCATGCTTGTCGTTTCGATGCTTGCTCCAATATGGAATCAAACTCTTTGGACCCACCGCGTTTAACCGAACGCCGTTTGATCAAAGTACAAACATATTATTCGCTGGTGGATGCCTCGTCTTGGTTTTTTTTTGCAGACTAACCTTTTTACAGACTAATTTGAACCGTTTTTATGCCACGCTCCCGGAAAATCTGGGAGGGTCGAGAATAATCCGCGTTCAGTGGATTGTTCAATCCAGATCAAGGACGACCAACGGGAACGACGCCGTGGATTGTGCCACGGGGGACCAACCCTGAAACGTCGATGGCTTGGCTGAGCACGTGAACGCCGATATTGCCAGCTTTGTCGAGCGCGTCGATCCGAAGAAAGATCCGATCAGGCACATCGGGAGTTGGCTTCCAAATGAAACGGCCTTCGTTCCGGAGACCTTCACCGATCGTCCATTTCTTTGGGTTTGCCATCGTTGGTTTCTTCGGGCGGTTGGTAGCGAACCTCAACGGGATAGGTTCTGCCTTCGACGTTGATGATTGAGACTGGCAAGTCGGGGGAGAATGTGAAATGTTCTGCGAATCGCTGAGTGTCGATCGTGGCAGACGTGATGATTAGTTTGAGGTCTTTTCGTTTGGCTAGGATCTGTTTCAAATAGCCCATCAGGAAATGGATGTTCAACGATCGCTCGTGTGCTTCGTCAACGATGATCAAATCGTATTGCTCGAGAAAACGATCAGACTGGGTTTCGGCCAACAGGATTCCGTCGGTCATCAGCTTGATGTAAGTATCCTGGCTGGTCTTGTCATCAAATCGAATCTTGAATCCGACATCGGTGCCTTGCGCCGATGTAACCAAACACAGTTGAGTTGCTCGCTTTTGTCTGCCGCCGAGGAAACAACATTTTTCAAGCGCAGAATTACAGCGTTGGGCTTTTTGATAGAGAGTCCCAGCCTGTTTCTAATCGAACCGTGCGCCGCTGTCGTGCCTGGGGCGAATTTCTCAGTGCGATGCTCTTGCCCACAGTACTCAGGAGCATTCTTTTCGTGAGGAACGTCCTCCGCTGGGTGTTACCTTTGGGGCGTTGCTGGAGAGCGTCACATTTTTGCTGAAGTTGCGCTTCTGGTTTGAAACCGCAAGACCGAGTTTGCTTAGAACTTCTCAACGAAAGGCGCTGACTTTTTGTCTCCGTCCCAAGTTAGCTCAAAATTGACTTCCTTGGTTGACTTGTCGATTTCAGCGGTCAGGCCTGACTTTTCGGAGTTTGAATATTTCATTGGGGCATGCCAACGCTGTGCCGTTTCTCCCATCGCTTCGGTTGCAGTGATTGTCACGTCGTACTTGCCAGGAGGCAATCCGTCATAAGGGGTGTAGATCGAAACACCGTACTCTCCCCCAGTTCCCAAGGATCCGCCACCGGGCCGTTTTTCCGGATCCCCAGCAGGCTTGAACAGGATCGAGCCGAATTCAACAGGCTTGCCGTCAATAGTAACCTTTCCCGAAACGGGGATACGCAACCCTCTCCCATCGCCGCAGCCAACAGAAACCAGCAGTACCGAAGTCACCAGCAAGAACAAGATTCGAGTCGGTTTCGATATTTGGAGCCTCGGATTTGCAAACATGTTCTTCCGTCGATTTATTCAAAAGATTAGCACGAGATGACGACCAGCTCGTCAACCTTTAGGGGCAAAAACGAATCAATTGCCTGCAGGTCCAACAAGCTATTGAGCAAGAGGATTAGCCTCCTGATGGATCAACAACCTCACCAAGACCACGGGTTGAAATCCTTTGGTAAACTAACGTGCCGATATTGTCGTTGACGAATGAAACGTGACCATCTCCGTATGCAAAGTTCGCTCCACCAGAGTGGTTACTGGCAAAGCCACCGTTGCATCTACCGCCAGAAGCCCCAGAAACAGTTCCCGCTCCGCCGTCAAGTCCGTCTTGCCCATTAGGGTCGAGTGGGAAATTAAGTGGACATGCCGTTGTGCGCAATGACGAGGTGAAGCGGTTGCCATTGGACCAGATGTTGGATTGGCCTGCGCGATGACCTTCAATTGTTTCACCAATAAAAAACGTGTTGCTCGAACCGTCAGACATATTAGCAATCGTCTGCCCTAGTACGTAGACGAACATTCCATTGGCTAGATCAGGGGATCGCCCAGTGTATTTCCGATCGTCTCTGGCGACCACTCTCGGAGCGTTTGGTCCCACTACCCCCGGCAGTCCAGCTGCGCCCATGCATCCGGCATAGCTTCCAGTTGCAGCATCGATCATCGTTCCATCATGGCTGCCTTGGCAAAGTGGATCCAAAGCGTCGCTCGGGCAGACATAAACGGGAATTTGCCGCGCGATAATCGAAAGCGAGTCGGCGATTATTGAACCACCGGCCCCTCCCGTATTTTTCCAATCGGCTCCTGGACCCCAAATTGGAACCTCGTCAAGACTGAGTAAATCAAAGGCTGCATTTTGTTCAATGTGTGGCAAAAGTGTCGCGAATAAGCTCGCTCCTTCAAGCGCCAACGGCAAGCCGGTTGTCTGGCCGCTGGCCTCGTTTGCACCGCCAAAGTTTGCAGCGGAGTTAACGTTATCGTACCCCAATCGTCCCGGAGGAAACTCACCCAAAGCGCTTTCATAATTGTGGCAGGCTAAAGCGATCTGCCTAAGCTGGTTAGCACATTGAATTCGCCGAGCTGCTTCACGAACCTGTTGAACCGCTGGAAGGAGCATCCCGATTAAAATTCCAATGATCGCAATAACGACCAGCAGTTCCACCAGGGTAAAGCCAAGTTTTAACTTCGAGTGCCTCATCGTTTTTTCTCCAAATATGTTTAACTATTATCGGATAAATGTTGGATAAAAAATAAAGGTAAATACCTAACAAAATAACTATTCAACCAATAGCCAATCCACTAACAATGGAATTCAGCCTCGCGCAATGAGAGCCAAAGACTTTGGCGTTTCCGGAATCGGGATCGGTATTAGCGGTTCCACATCAAAAAAAATAGTCAACGCGAACAACCATCATTTTAAAGCCTGTTGGTCTGTCTGCAGGCTTTTTTTTGAGTTGATTTGCTGGAAAATTCAGGTAAGTAAACAGGCAAACGTCAAAAATCTTGTGATTCACCCTGAATGCTAAGAGTAAATTCTGCTCCTTACTAACGTTCGTTACATTTTATAGTGGTTCGGTTCATGGCGTAAGTTGGGATTCTCGCTGATTTTATGGAGGAAAAGCCACCAGTTTGGTATCCGCTTTCCCTGACACAGTTGAAGCCGCAAGACTATTTGATCTGTCAGAAACTCGGTGAGATCCGGAACAGCAGATTTCGGATACTTATTAAGCAAACCAGTCAGTGAACTCGGACTGGCGAGGACACGAGCAGGCGGCTGAAACAAATTGGAAATTCTGGTTCGCCGGGGAGGAAATCTAAGGTTCAAAGCTGTCTGTTCGAAATGGGTAGGCCGGCAACTCGTCACCGTTGACCAAGTTGACCTCTGGCTTACCGGCAAACGCGTAACGTACGTAAAGCGGTTTCTCAAGATCTGGGCTACTCAATACAACCGTTTGGTCCTCCAACTTGGCTTGGGCTTGCATCCACTTTCCTGAATCGTCTGCCAGCCAGAATCCCGTTGGCGTGTTATCGTCAAGCGTCTTGAGTCCACTGGCGTGATCGAAATGCACGATCAGTTGAGCTTCCTGAACTTCGACGCGGCTCATTGTTGGGCCGTGGGCTTGGATCTTTTTTTGTCCCAATGTGTCGCGAGCAGCCAAAAGTGCCAGTCGCTTTCCGATGGGGAGTTTGTCCTTTGGGTGAATGTTAGTTGCATCCCCCAGATCAATTGTATTGGCGACTCCAGTATGCTGCAGCTCCAGGACTTTGAGTTGCGATTCTCGCATCCAAGCCCACGAATGAGCACTTGGATTTTTTGGTCCGAGCTCCAGATTTTTGGCGAAGCCAGGAAGCATGACTGCCAGAAAATGCAGATCTTCTCGCCCCCATTGCTGACGGTAGTGCTTAATCCACGCAGTGAGAGAATCATCGTACTGCAACATCCCGGAAATAGTTTTCGAGTTAGCCTCACCCTGATACCAAACCAGCCCGCGGCATTGGTAAGGAATTAACGGATGCATCATTGCGTTGAAGATGATGTTGGGCTGCGTTCGTAAAAAAATGTCGCTCTTTCGATCCCAGGGTTTGGGACCGTTCAGGATATCCTTGATTCTTGTCAGCTTTTCCGTGTCGGCATCAAATGCGTCCATTTGCTCCTTGAAATGTGGCAGTTTCTGAGTCATATCCTTCGGCATCCAGCCCTCGATCGAAGAACTGCCCCAGGATGTCTGGATTATTCCGATGGGAACATTGGCGGCTTCCTCTAAAAAATAGGCGAAAGCAAATGCCACCGCGCTGTTAGGGACTTGCTCTACCCACTGACCTTCACACTGGTCTTGCTCGGTGAACGCAGCTGTCCTGCGAACGTCAAAGCTTCGGATGTTCTCCGTAGATTGAAGCAAGGCTTTAATATCTGGAATCGACTTGTAACCCATTTGCATGTTGGACTGCCCAGTGCAAATCCATACTTCACCCAACAGCACATTGGAGAAAGAAATCTTCGCTTGGGGGGCTGAGACTTGAAGCACCTGTGGTTGGGTATTGGCAGGCATGGGATCCAGATGAACCTTCCACCGTCCATTGGCATCGGCGAGAGAGAATTTTTTCTGGCCGGCAAATTCAACTGTTACCTTTGTTCCGGCGCCGGCAGTGCCCCAGACAGGTACGGACATATCGCGTTGCAGCACCGCGTTGTCAGTAAACGGCGAAGCGACGGTAAGCTCGTTTGGATCTGGCTTTGCCTTTAGCTCAGGTTTGGCGTTCGTTTCTGGTTTGGCTTTCGTTCCTAGTACGTTTTTTAATTTCGACCATACCTTGGCAGGTTTCTCGACCACCCAAATGTTTCTGAATTTCACAGGCGAGCCGTGGTCTTGCAGAACGATTGGCGAAAGCGGCTCTTCTTTGAACGTGGCGTACTTGTTCCGCCGCACCGAAAGCTTGAAATCATCGTGGATCAGGACTCCGTTGAGTCGGATCGTGACGCGGGCGGCTTTATTCTCAGTCATGCGTCCAAAAATATTGAAACGCGCTGCCTGGAACTCCAAGTCAACGGTTTGCCACTGACCGGGAGCCAGCGCCGCGTTTTGATCGGGAACGCGAATATGATAAATCGCTCCACAGTCGGAAAGGCCTTGTTTTTCTTTCTTGCTACTGTCAAGGATCTGCATTTCATAAAAGGGGCCAAAAAACACTCCACTGTTACCTTTGCCACCGTCTTCTGGTAATTGAAACTCCAGGTGCAATCGATAGTCGCCGAACCGCTGCTTGGTGCACAGGAACTGCAAGCGTCGCTTGCCTTGGAACTCGGGAGTGATTTCAAACGCTTTGCCATCGACAATTTTCCATTGGACTTCTTTTTGATTGTCTCTTGGGTTGACGTGCAAAAATGAAAATGGCTTCCAAGCGTCAAGGTTCGAGCCGTCGAACAACACAACGGCCTCCGCCGGTGGGGCGAGCCCGAGTGTTGACGTTGCGGCGGGCGTCGCCTTCTCCTTCTTCTCAACGGCTTGCTGTGCGATGACAGGCGAAGCGGTTGCCAATGCATTCGCGATCGTAAACATGCAGAGATAGTTTAGAATTGGTTTCAACACCGCTAGTGCATTAATCGTTGGCATCTGGATTCTCTTAAGATTGGTTGTGAATCAATGTCGGACGGCTATCGATCGAAGTCCACCACAGTTTCAGGCACTGTTTGCTAAATGTGAGCGCCTTGCCGATCAGTCCAATATGAAATTGTCAGACAGTGCCTAGTGGTCTGTCAGATCTGAATTGACGGGTGCCATGTTTGCGCTCGCGTAAGCATGCTCACGCAAGCGTGAAGCATGGCACCCGTTTTGCTATTCATTTCAGGATTGACGGACCACTAGTAATTAAGTTTTCCGCCTCTGGCCGGTTTTTGTCTCTCGTTTTTCCACCACTGGTCGGGTCCTTCGGATTCAATGTCGGCCCAGACCTCAAAAAGCTGTTTTTTCATCGCTTCGGTTTTCTCTGGCATTTGGTTGGCGAGATCGGTTTCTTCTTTCCAGTCCTTCTGTATCTCGTAGAGTTGAAACTTGGTTAGCTCGTCGTTACCAACCAGTTTCCAGTTTCCAACGCGAAGCGCCACGCGATCTCCAGGGGGAGATACATGTGTTCGCCAAAACAGTGGTACTTTTCGCTGGACAGGTTTACCTTCAAATGCTGGTAGCATGCTAACGCCGTCGATGGTGCGATCTTTGGGAAGCTCGACACCTGCGACTTCCAAGGCGGTGGCAAAAATGTCCGTGCCAATCACAGGAGTATCGCTGACCGTCGCAGGTTTAATATGACCCGGCCAGCGAGCCACGCCCGGCACACGAATGCCGCCTTCATGGTCGCTTCGTTTGCCACCTCGCAAGCCGCCGGTAGTACCTCCGAACTTTGCAACCGGCCCGTTGTCCGAAGTAAAGATCAGCAGTGTGCTGTCACTGACGCCTTCTGTATCCAGAGCTTGCATGAGTTGGCCCAGGGCGTGATCCAGTTGGGAAATATTGCCCATGTATTTGCTGTTCTTGTGTCCGTTGTAGAGATCCGAGAACTGAGGGTCGGTTGCGATCGGCGAGTGTGGCTCGTGAATCCATACCGAAAGCACAAATGGTTTCGATTTATCGCGTACCTCGCTCAACCATTTCGCCGCTTCTTTGGCAACCAGCGGTGCGGAGTAACCTTCGAGTGGACCAACCGGCTCTCCGTTGCGGTAAAAGTTCGTTGGGTTTTTGTGGCTGGGTTCTGCGTTATTATGCGTTGCCATCCAGTAGTCGTACCCATGATCGCCAGGTTGCGGGTACTCTTTGGTGTTGAACTGCGGTCTTGAATTGAGGTGCCATTTGCCCACATGGCAGGTTTGGTAGCCGATCGCCTTGAGCAGTTTCGGGTAAGTGATCTCGCTGGTTCGCAGATGAGCCTCGTGCTTTCCCGAGAGGTGTCGATAAACGCCGTTTCGATACGGCGTTCGACCAGTCAAGATCGCTGAACGCGAGGGCGAGCATACACCGCAAGCTGAATAGCACTGGGTAAACTTCACCCCCTCAGCAGCAAGCTTGTCCAGGTTGGGTGTCTGAATCAACTCGTGGCCAAAAGTCGCCGAGTCGCCCCAGCCCATGTCGTCGGCAAGGAAGACCACGATGTTGGGCTTCTTTGGCTCATCCAGTTCATCGGCTTGTCCAGTTGCTACGGGAACAAGTGCAAATACGAGAACCAGCGTTAGCAATAGTAGAGTGAGTTTGAATCGAATCATAAGCTTGTTGGGAGTACTGCATTTAGTCTGGTCGCAATGTCAACAGCCAGAGAGGTCGCGGTTTATCCGCTGGCCGGTAGCTGAATTGTACATCTCAGTTTTACAGTTTCAGCCCTGATCACGAGTATAGCTCGTGATTGATTCTAGTGCGCGTTTAATGCCGCCAAGGATATTTACGTGACAATGGCTTGGCCAACAGTAATTGGACGCGGCGCAATTTTTAGTTAGAACTCTAATGGAAGCCCGAAACGAAAGTGAGGGAGTGATCCCTATGTTCCTTGGGGCGATACTGAAGTAATTTAAGAATTTTCCAGTTTAGAATTGCCGGAATGAATACGAACCACGCAGGCGAATCAAATCCTTTCAAGGCCCCTGAGTCGCTGGAGCCAAACAAGTCGAGTAAATCAGGTTGGTACAAGCTGGGGGTCTTTGCATTCGTGGCGATTGTCGCTGCGGTTCTGTACACCCAATTTGGATCATACCTGTCGCTGGAAAGTTTGGCTAAGCAAGAAACAGCGCTGCGAGATTATCAAGCTCAACATCCTGTACTTGTGTTTGCAATCGCTTTTTTGATCTACGTGGCGGTCACCGGTTTGTCGCTACCCGGGGCGACCGTATTGACGCTGGTATTCGGATGGTACTTTGGGTTTCTCGAATGCCTTGTTCTGGTCAGCTTTGCTTCAACACTTGGCGCTACGATCGCGTTTTTGTTCAGTCGTTACCTGTTCCGGGACGCGATTACGAATCGTTTTGGCGATCGTCTGACAAAGTTTAACCAATCGCTGGAACGAGAAGGTCCGTTTTACCTGTTTACATTGCGGTTGATTCCCGCGGTTCCATTTTTCATCGTCAATGCGGTGATGGGCCTGACGCCTTTGAAGACATGGGCATTTTGGTGGATTAGCCAGATCGGAATGCTCCCAGGAACAGCCGTGTTCTGTTACGCTGGCTCCAGCGTACCCAACCTGACGACGCTGGCCGAGAAAGGTATCAACGCAGCATTCACGCCGAGCCAAATGACACAGATCATTGGAGCATTCGTACTCCTGGGTGTCTTTCCACTAATCGCGCGCTGGTGCATTAAGTTCTGGAAAAGAACGGCGGTTCAATAGACCAGACTCTGCCACTTTATATCGGAGCCCGAAGAGGCTGTGATTATTTGGAACATGGCCCAGCAAAACCAGTCGTTTTGGCGCTAGCCACGGACGAACCGCCATTATTCCTCGCTCACGCTTCGGGTTACCAATAAAGTGTCAGCCTCGGAGCGAAATTACTCCTCGCTCACGCTTCGAGCTACCAATAAAGTGTCAGCCTCCGGAGCGAAATTATTCCTCGCTTACG
>CAYSQZ010000002.1:47762-71897 GCA_964433035.1 uncultured Pirellulaceae bacterium
CTTCGAGCTACCAATAAAGTGTCAGCCTCCGGAGCGAAATTATTCCTCGCTTACGCGCTTACGCTTCGAGCTACCAATAAAGTGTCAGCCTCCGGAGCGAAATTATTCCTCGCTTACGATTCGAGCTACCAATAAATAAAGTGTCAGCTCGGAGCGGAAGGCGGCCGTCGCAGTGCAAAGTGACCAGGTCGCGATGGAAACCCGAAGCGTCAGCGAGGAACGATCCACCTGTCTACGATTAACTAATCAATGCCACCATTATTAGTCCCCTAGCGGAACCACAACGTGGTTACTTGGCCATTTCCCCAAACAACTGCGACACTGAGCGTTCAATTTCGGACTCTAGTTCGGTTGCCAACTTTCGGACCGAAGCGCCACGCATGATTGAGTAGTGGCTGCCTTTGATTACCGATTCAGTAACCGTGGAATGCGCGTGTTGAGACCAAATCTCTGAACCTTCAATATTTTGACTTTCAGTTTCGCTGGGCCACCAAAGACTTAGGGGGCAGTGAATTTGCGGCGGTCGGTAGTCACGCAGCAGTTTGCTGTGCGCCAAGAATGTATTGGTAAACTTGTTCAGGGCATTGGCATCAACCTGGCGATCAGGAACATATCCCAGCTTGGTCGTTAAAGCCATGATTTCGGTTGAAGAACGAGCAGGATCATCGAGCAGGCAAGCGTCAACGATTATCGAGACATCACGATGCACAGTCTCGCTCGGCTTCTTGCGCATCACCCCAATTTCCTGAAATTTGAAGAACACCTGAGCCAACCGTGTGCAAAGCTGTTGATACGATTGCTCTGAGAGTGTGCGAGAATTCTCCGAAACAACGATCCAGCCAGGATTGCTGTCGATCAATCCAAGAAACGAAACATCACGCCCTGACCGATGTAAGTCTCTGGCGATGAGCGTCGCGACGAAGCCTCCCAGAGAAAACCCTAGCAGCTTGATGTCTCCCTCGGGTTGTTGCATCTCGATGATTTGAGTGTACTGGTGCGCCATTTCTTCAAGCGAAGAATACTCAGTGCGGGCTCCACACACCAATCTGGACTGGATTCCAAAGATGGCTCGAGTTGGTTTGAGTCGAGTCGCCAACTTTCGATAGATTCCAATGTCGCCCCCAGAGGGATGAATACAGAACAACGGCTCGATGCCGTCAGGGTTGCGCATTGAAACAAGCTGCTGCATGAAGCTGGCAGTTCGTCGGGTTTCGATATCAGTTCGCCTTGTGGCGTAGCTTTGCAGATTCATTCAGCAGAACTCTGTTATTGTGGTGTACGTCTTCTTAGTGTTGATTCTTGGTGGTGTATGTTGTACTACTGACCAGTCCAAAACAGACACATAATGTGCCTGTGTCCCATAACTTTGTATAGGTCGCGACGACCCCCAAAGCCTTACTTTTCCTAAACGGTGCAATATACCCTTAAATCGCTTTGCGCAGTAAAAATCCTTGGAAATCAATATCGTTTTTTGCTGAGATGAACCCTGGTTTCCGTAAAATGTTATCGCTAAGTGGAAAATTCAAACAACTCAGCGTTTTATCGCGGCTGGTATAGGCATTGGGCAAGTCAAAACAAACGTTATTCGATATCTCGGGCGTTCTGCTGTTGTTCGTGGGATTTGTATTTTGCGCAATCGGTTTGTCCAAATTTCAGTCAAATACCGAAGACGTCCTCCAATGGTTGCCCGACGATTCTCCCTCGCGCGTCGTTTACAACGGGTTTGAGAAGAAATTTGGCTCCGATGATTTTCTGGTAGTTACCTGGAATGACTGCACCGTCGATGATCCGCGTCTGGACGATTTTTGCCGGCGTCTGGTAGACCAAGACGCTGATGGTTTGATTCAATCAGTCGTCAATGGGGCCGATATTATTGCCCGGCTGAGGATAGAAAGTGGCTTGCAGAAGAAATATATTCTGAAACGATTCAAAGGCATCTTTTTCGGTATTGATGATTCGGCTCAAACGTTGGCGTTGATCGAGCTTACCAAGAATGGATCGGCCCATCGCAAGAAATCGCTTGAGCGAATTGAATCGGTGATCCAGGACACTCCCAATCTGAACCTTGAACAGGTTGCCTTTGGTGGCTACCCGTACGTCGGGATCAACATCGACAAGCAATTGCGGAACTCGATTCTGTACTTTTTGCTGCCTTCGGTAATCTGTGCGACCATTATTTCGGTTTTGTGTCTGCGAAATATATTTTTGTCTTCGATCGTCTTCATTGCAGCCTGCGGAGCTGCGGCGTGCAGTATCGCAATCGTGCCCATGTTGGGTTTCAAGTTTGGTGGACTAATGTCGATCATTCCTGCGCTGGTTTACATCCTGACAACGTCGGGAAGCATTCATTTGGTTCACTACAGTCTCGATGCAATTGGAGATCCAGCCAAACTGATTGCCATTGGTTGGAGGCCGTGTTGTATTTCAGCATTGACGACCGCCATCGGGATGTTGTCGTTGGGCCGAAGTAGTTTTCCTGCAATCCGGAGCTTTGGACTTTTCTGTGCGACCGGTGCCGGATTCGCACTGATATTTCAATTGGTCATCGTTCCGTGGCTGCTGTATCGGTTTGGTGAATCTGGTCAGCGAACGTTGGCCAACAAAGCCACAGGTCATCAGCTTTGGGAGCGGGCAAGTCTGCTAGTATCGCGGTTTCGCTTTTTTTTCGCGGCAGCTGGAATCATTGTCATGGTACTCTCGGCTATCGGGCTTTTCCGATTGAAGGCAAGGGTTCAGGTCGAAACATTGTTTGAGCGCGATTCAGCGATTATTACGTCGCTCACACGACTTGAAGAACGTATGGGGCCCATTGATCAGGCGGAATTTCTGGTCGAGTTCGAAGACGTAAACGCCGAAGATTTTCACATCCGTTCGAAATTTATTTACAAAATTCAACGCTATCTATCTTCGCTGGACGAAATTGGAACCACCAATTCGCTGCACAACTATCTGCCACGTGAACCGTCGAGCAAGGGCTTTAGGGCGAAACTCAAGCAGAGCTCCTATCAACAGAAGCTGGATGCTCAACGAGATGAACTTGCTCAAACCCGATATCTCAATGTTCTCTCAAACACGGAAACATGGCGGATTAGCTTGCGATTTCCCTTCACCAAAGAAATGGATGTCGGGCAACTCCAGGATCGTATCATGGGTGCGGCGTCGGAGGCGTTGGAGAGTTTGATTGCAACAGAAGAGTTCGTGGCTATTTCCTCTCCCATTCGACTTACGTACACCGGCAAAAATCATCTGTTTCACAGCGCTCAATTAACGCTGTTAGCGGATTTTTATCGCAATTTTCTGTTGGCGTTCATGATTATTACGCCAGTGTTAATCATTGTTTTGCGTTCGTTTTGGCTGGGTTTGATCGCGATGCTTCCCAATCTTTTTCCAATTGTCGTTCTCTTTGGAGGCTTGGGATGGTTTAATTTACCGGTCGATTTGGCGATTGCGATGACCGCGAGTGTCGCGCTGGGGATCGCAGTAGATGATACAACCCATTTTTTGATCCGTTTTCGTGAGTTCGGGGGAACAGCAGCCAATGTGCTGGCTCCCGTTCGAAAAGCCATCTGCCAATGTGGCCCAGCCATGTTGCACACAACGGCGATAGGAAGTGCCGGGTTGTTGGTTTACGTGTTCACCGAAATGGTGGTCGTGAAGAATTTTTCGCTTGCGATTACAGGGATGTTGGTGTTAGCGTTAATCGCGGATGTTTTTATGCTGCCAGCTTTGTTGCTACTCCACACCAAGTCAAAAAAATAAATTGTTATCTCAGGGAAGTGGGCCCATCCTTTTCGCCTGGTTAAGAAGATAAGAAGAAGAGAAAAGTTCTGATGAATAGCAAACCGAGAACTAATCACCATCATGCCGTGGATGACTTTGCCGAGTTGCGTGATAAGGAGTTTGTGAGTCAGGTCAACGAAATGCGCAAGGGCGACAACTGGACGAACTGGCGTTATCTGGCGGTCGAGTATCTTTACCTTTCAATTGTGATCGGAATCGGTTTTTTCCTGAGTGTGCTTTGGTCGCAATCGGTGCTTTCAACCTGGCTGTTTGTGCCGCTGGCAATTGCTGTTTCGGTTTTAATTGGTATCGGCCAGCATCGTCTGGTCATGCTTGGACACGAGGCCAGCCATTTTGCGCTGTTTCGAAATAAAAAGTTGAATGAGTTGGTAAGTGATTGGTTTTGTTTTTATCCAATCTGGGTCACAACTTACAACTATCGAATTCAACACATGGCCCACCATCAGCACACCAATGATCCAGAGTTGGATCCTGATTTTGCGTACATGTCAGTGTGTGGGCATCAATATACGCCACCGATGGAACGCAAAGATTTTTTGTGGCGTTGTCTCATTGGCCCGGCACTTGCCATCCCGAACCAGCTTAGGTTTCTCTTCATTCGCCTCAAGCTTGCCCTTTTGACGGGTGTGCTGGCTAAATTTCGACGTCGAGGAAGTTGGGTTGGCCGAAGTATTTTTGCTTTCTTCCTCGTGTCGTATTTGTCAGCTTTGGGCTACGTCTATTTCGCTGATCGTCTGGAATGGTTGTGGCCGATGACGGCAATCTCAATGGCGCTCGTTTCGGCGATTGTTTTCTTTGCGCCGCGCGAATCTTTGATCGAAGGAACGTTCAAGCCCTATGTGAATCCGAAGCTTGCTTTGATTGGAAGGATGGCGTATATCGCGCTGTTGTTTTCGATGCTTGTGCAGTTGCGTTTGGCGACGGGGCTTCCTTTCGTGATGGCATATTATCTGCTGTGGGTCTTTCCTTTGGCGACGACGTTCTCGTTTTTGATGATCCTTCGCGAGGATATTCAGCATAGCCATACCGAGTCGGGAAGATTCCAGAATACGCGAGATGCCGAAGTGCCTTGGTTAATGAAGTGGGCTGTATTTCCATATGGCATGGATCTGCATTTGGCCCATCATCTTTTCTCGATGGTTCCACATTATCGACTGCCTGAACTGGATAAACTCTTGCAATCCAAAACTCCCTATCAGGAACAACGAGAGATTTTTGGCGAAGAGTTATTTCCGGCAAGCTAATTTCGCTGGGCTTCTCACTTTATCGAATAAACTTTGCCGATCTCGGTGCTTTGGTGAACGATGGGTTCTTTGCCCGGCGCCCGGATAACCAGCGGATTGCCCAGTAAAGACTTGATATCTGCTTTGATAAGCTTTCCTTGTTCCCAAGCGATATCGACTTCGAATCCTCCCCGTGCACGCAAGCCCTTAACCGATCCGGTTGGCCAAACGCTGGGGAGCGCAGGAAGGAGGTCAACTCCGTTGTCGTGACTTTGCAACAACATCTCAGCGATGGCAGCGGTTCCACCAAAGTTGCCGTCGATCTGGAACGGCGGATGTCGGTCAAACAGATTGGTGTATGTATTTTGCTTTAAGAGGTTGCCAAGCAGAACGTAAGCCCGCTCGCCATTGTGAAAGCGAGCCCAAAAGTTCACCTTCCACGCCATGCTCCATCCCCTGCCCTTGTCGCCGCGGGCTTCGAGCGATTTCCTGGCTGCCTCAAAGAGATCGGGCGTGCCCATGCGGGTAATCTGTTGACCAGGGTGAAGTCCAAAAAGATGTGATGTGTGGCGATGGTGTGGATCATTCTCACCATAGTCTTCAATCCACTCTTGCAGACGGCCTGTTTTGGGACTGATCTGCAGCGGCTGCAGTTTGGCCAAAGCCGTTTCAAGCTCACTTCGAAACTCCGCATCGAAGTTGCCTTGGGGATCGATCGCTTGATTTGCTTCAAGCAAGCCCGTGAAAAGATCGTGAATAATTTGCAGGTCCATCGTGGCTGCATAAGTGAACGATGACTTCGAACCGTCGGCTTTGACGAACCTGTTCTCGGGAGAGTGAGAGGGGTTGGTAACCAAATGGCCGGCCGATGGGGTTCCTTCGGGTGCTTCGATCAGAAAGTCCAGCATGAACTCCGCAGCACCCTTCATTGTGGGGTAAGCCCGCTCTTTGAGAAAAACTTTGTCCCCGCCAAAACGGTAGTGCTCCATCATTTGGCGACTGGCCCAAGCAGCTCCCATCGGCCAAACACCCCATACGCCATCTGCCGGAGCCGTCCTGCCGAATATGTCGGAAAGATGATGTACCGTCCAACCGCTGCAGCCGTAATGGGCTTTGGCAGTTTTTTCACCAAAGGGAATCAGACTCTCCAGATAATCAAAATACGGCAAGTGACATTCCGAAAGACCGCAGACCTGTGCCGGCCAATAATTCATTTGGAAGTTGATGTTGAAGTGATAGTCTGCGTTCCACGGCGCTTTGTATTGTTGAGCCCAAATGCCTTGAAGGTTGGCAGGCAGGCAACCGGGACGAGAACTGCTGATCAGCAAATAGCGGCCAAACTGGAAGTAGAGGGCTTCAAATTGCGGATCGCGCTCTCCTTTCTTGACCGCTTGAAGTCGTTGGTCGGTCGAGTTGTTGACCGCCTCGGTTGTTCCCAGGTCTAACTGCACTCGGTTGAATAGCTTTTGATAATCAGCGATGTGATCAGCACGAATGTTTGGGTACGATTTGTCGCCGATCGTCGCCAGGTACTTCTCGCAGCGTGCGGTGGCATCACCTGATAAATCGGTCGCGCTGTTGTAGCTCGTGGCGCCGACGATCAGCAGTGTTACTTCGTCAGCTTCGGAAACCGTCAATTGGCCATCCGCTGAGGTGACCGTTCCACCTTTGACGATCGGGTGGAGCTGAGCCTCATAGTCAATTCCATCAACGCCATCGGAGACAAGTTTCCCTCGCATGATCAATCGGTTGTCTGCGGCCGATTCTGTTGTTGCTTTTTTTCGCGAGAGTCTTGCGGTGAAACTAATTTTCCCAGGCTGGCTGGCCTTGAGATGGACTACGACAGCTTGATCAGGAGCGCTGGCAAACGCCTCTCGTGTGTATTGGACGCCTTCGATCATGTAATGGGTCCGGTTGATCGCAGTCGTGAGGTTCAGGTCGCGACGATAGCCGGAGACTTTGTCGGTGTCGTCGAAGTCAAGAAACAGGTCGCAAAGCGTCTGGAAGGATTTGATCTTGGCGGGAACTCCCAACATCGTTTTTCCGGCCAGCTTGGTTGCTTCATCGTTCTTGCCCGCAAAGAGAAGCCGTCTGACATCTGGCAGACTAGCTAACGCCTCGGGGTTACTGTCGTCCTTGTAGACGCCATCCCAAACTGACTCTTCGTTAAACTGGATTCGTTCATTGTTGACTCCGCCAAAAACCATGGCGGCCAGCCGTCCGTTTCCAATCGGCAACGCTTGGGTCTCCCACTTGGTTGCCGGCTTGCGATACCAAAGCGTCATTGGCTCCGCAGGAGCAGCGGCTTGCTCAACAAACGACATGTCTGCTTTGGGATTGTTGGATTCATCAACCTTTTGTTTTTTCGCAGTTGCAACTGCAGAAACGCAGCCAATGAACATGAATACCGAAAAGAACATCAGCTTGGTTTTGAATTTCATTTTTCCAATTTTCATGAAAACAATATGTCGTTGTCTAGCCAGCCCTCGCAATCGACGTTGCAGCCAATTTGGTCGATTTCCCGCAGTGGCAATTGTTCCGGATTTCGGAATCGTAAACGACTTCGTATGGGCAAGCCCAAACACACCCGTCGACTGCTAAAACAAACGAATCAGGTGATGGATAAACGACGGTCCAACAGAAGCCCCATTTGTAACCGACGTCAGGGAAATGCGAGGTGGACTGCCCGGATGTCAGATTGATTACCGTGTATTCCTGATAGTCAACCTCAGGCCAGGTTTGTGTCGTGTCCGGTCCAGCGAGCGTCAAACGGAACTTTACCGAAGGCGTGGCTCAATCTCACTTGCGATCGTCTAGTTTATTTTTCGATTTCCCTGTCTTGGTTAGACGATCAATCCACTCAGCATGTTGCTTTTTAATCGATTCCACCGCTGGGTTGTCAGCAATGTTGTGCCATTCATTGGGATCGTTCTCATGGTCGTAAACTTCTTCCGAACCGTCTGAGTAGCGAATGTAGCGCCAGCGGTCTGAGCGAACCGTGTGATTGCCGGCCGTGGTCGAGGTGAGCGCGGGACGCTCCCAGGAGCCTTCCGGGTTTTCCAATAATCGTCGAAAACTCAAACCCTCCAGTTGGCTCGGTGGTTTCAAACCACAGAGATCTGCCAGGGTCGGGTAGATGTCGATCAGGCCCACTGTTCGTTTGCAGGTACTTCCGCTGCTTGTTTTGGCGATGGCTTCGGGGGCTCGCACGATGAGCAAACTTCGAGTCGACTCTTCCCATGGCATCCACTTACGCCAATGATGCTTTTCTCCCAGATGCCAGCCGTGATCTGAAAGCAGCACCACGATGGTGTTGTCCGCATAAGGACTGTTGTCCAGTTTGTCCAACACTTGCCCAATGCAATCATCAACAAGCGCGGTGCAAGCGTGATAGGCGTGCACAAGTTCTCTCCGGTAAGTCGGGCTATATTGGGCCACCGCTTCTTCGGCGATTATCTTTTTTCGATCGAGTACCCAGCGGCGTCCAATTTCAGGAACGTCATCCAAATCGTTTTTCAAAACGGTGGGCAACGTCAGACTCTCGCGGTCGAACTGATCGAAGTACCGTTTGGGTGCGGTCATGGGTGTGTGCGGTTTGTAAAAGCCAAGCGACAAGAAAAATGGCTTGTCATACTCCTGACTGAGTTTATCAATTGCCCAGGTTGCGATCTGCTCATCCGGCATTTCGCCTTTTTTGATGTCGAGTGCGGCCCACGCCAACGAATCCTGCACGTCCTTACTACCAAACCGCTTGGCAAATTGCCGACCCTCTGGCGGTTCGGGTCCCCAACGCAATGTCTTGGGGCCGATCTCATTCCAATATGCTCTCTTGCCGTGGTCGTTATGGTAAATCTTGCCCATGCACATCGCACGATATCCGTTGTCTTGAAACCAAACCGGCATGTGTTTCGCTTGACGATAGCTCTCGTTCGCCTTCTTGGACGAGTTGTTGTAGATATTGGTTGTCGTTGCGTACAAGCCAGTCATGAAAGAGACTCGAGAGGCATTGCACAACGCGACTTGGCAATGCGCGTTGTTGAAAAGGACGCTTTTCTGAGCCAGACGATCGAGATTGGGGGTCTGTGCATCAGGGTTGCCGCCCAAGCATCCAACCCAGTCATTAAGATCATCCACCGTAATAAATAAAACGTTAGGTTTGTCTTGAGCCCGTCGTTGGTTGGCCGCTGTTGGTTGTTCAGGTTTGGCAACCAGAAGTTTCCGCATGGCTGTTGAGTAGCGTTCTCCCAACAGCAACTGACTGTTTGCGTCGAAGTGAGTACCGGGATCCGATGTTTTGGTGCCTTGGGAGGAAACCAGCCCCACGGTTGCACTTTCTGCGGCGACAGCCTGAATCGCAGCGCGGACCTTGTCGCGTTTGCCGTTATCAAAAACCTCACCAACAACCACTGGCAGATCAGGGATGTTGATGTCCTCACGGATTCGTTGGATCAATTCGTTGAGTCGGCGACTGTAAACTTTGGTGTTTGATCTGGCGTCGGATTCGCCTTGGTGCCACAATAGTCCACGTATCTTGAATTGATCGCCCCGTTGAGTTAACTCTTTGGTCGCCATTGTGATGGTTTCAACAAAATCCCGATAGCGTGGCCCCTGGCTCTCGGCGTCACCGTGTACTCCAGGTTTCCAGTCGGCACGAAGGTTTGTGCCTCCCCTTGATCCTTTGATCAGCGCCAGTTTGCGGCCGGGTTCGGCCTTGAGCATCGAATGAGCGAAGCCAAGTTCGGGGCCGAATGTTGGCGAAGGCAGCCCACCTTTGTACTTAGGTGGAACGCTAAATCCAGGAGCAAGCGTTTGCCAGCCGTCACTTGAGCGTTGTTCGTTTCGATAGAAAATGATGGCACTCTCTACGGGCTGTTTTTGCTCTTGGGATAACTTGCTGGTCTGTCCGCGACCGTCCATGTTGGATTGTCCAGCAAGCAAATAAACGTCGTAGGTTTCAGCAAAACAGGGCGCTTGGAAAGTTAGTGCAATGGATACGATTGCCAAGCAGATTCTGGTCGTCCAGAAAACAGTACGTGATAGAGTCAGAAGCATTTGGATCTCTGAAGATTTTGAATATGGTCAAGCGCCGGACACGACAAAGGTCGATGGTACTAGTTTAGAGCGCATCTGGTTGATGTGTAGCATCGTTTCTCCAGTTTTCTCTTGGATGTGCCGTTGCGGCGGCTTCAGTTAAATCCGACACGGACAATATGGTAACCCGAAGCGTAACTTTGGCCTGGCTATTTGTAGTGGACGAGGCTACGAGTCCTGCGGTATTGCTTGCGGAACAGGGACTCGTAACCTCGTCCACTACCCCAAAGTCGCCTTCGGCTCGGCCCTGAGGCTGACATTTTTTGGAATCATGCCCCAACAATACCAGCCGTTTTAGCGCTAGCCACGGACAATGGCGGCTCATCGGTGGCTAGCGCCAAAACGGCTGGCAAAAAATTACAGGCTATAGAGAGAGCCGAAACTACGCAGACTCGAAACTACGCAGTGCTCGACTCGAAACTATGCAGTGCTCGATCCAGGGCTGTTTGGATAGGGGATTTCCGCGACTGCAAAGAGCGCTTGGTACGATGAGGTCTGGTCCTCGACCGTCTTTGGATCGTAGGGCATGGACAGTGAGAAGGTTGCTCCTTTGCCAAGGCCTTCGCTGGTCCCGATTAGCGACCCGCCTAATTCTCTGGCAAAGTTGGCTCCACTGTGCAATCCAAATCCGTGCCCGTTCTTCTTGGTTGTAAAGCCATGGTTGAACAAGTTGGTTAAGTTTTCAGGAGAGATCCCACTGCCGTTGTCTTTGACAGAGATGGTCACCATTCCGGGTTCATTCTGATCGACGTTGATGGTCAGTTTCTTATCGTTGTGTTCGACTGACTTCATTGCATGTTTTGCATTGCGGATCAAGTTTACCAGAATTTGCATGACCCGATGCTTGTCAAGCGAGACAATCAAGCCGGGTTCAAATTCGCGTATCAGTGTGATTTGATGCCGCTTAAGTGAACCACTGCTCATGCGAATCGCGTCTTCAAGGACTTCAGCCAGATCGACATTCTCAACAACACTGTTAGCTGTTGCGTACTCCTGTTGCATCGATACAACCATCTTGATGTGCTCCAGATGTCGCTTGGTCGATTCAAGTTCCTCGAGAATACTCTCTTGCTCCTTGACCAGTTCTCGGGCGATCAGGGTAAGATATTCCGGGAGACGTTTACCCTTTTCGTCTTCGCAAAGATAGTTTTCAATCTCAGCATTCTCGCTAATCATCGTTGCCACCTTTTGAAGGTTTTTGACTTTCAGGCGGCGAGTAATTTCATCGGCTTGCGAGATGGAAACATTGATGCTGTTCAACACATTGCCGACATTGTGCAAAATGTTAGTGGCGATTTCAGCCATGCCTGCTTGCCGTGATGCGACAATGAGTTCTTTGTGCGTTTCGTCGAGTTTGGCTTCAACTTGCTTCTGTTGCGTGATGTCTTTGTTGATTCCGAAGGTACCGACTACCTGATTCTTTTCATCAATCAAAGGCATTTTGGACATCAGTGTCCAGAGAACATCGCCATTTGGTTTGACGCCAGACTCGGTTTTTCCAGACACTGGTTGCCGGGTTCGGATAATTTCCTGCTCAGTTGCATAGAATTCGGCTGCGCTTTTGGCTCCCCAAAAGTCAAAATCACTTTTGCCGACGGCTTCTTCCATCGTCTCGATTTCAAGTTTCTCCAACATCGAATCGCTGACTCGGATGAAACGAGACTCCAGATCCTTAAAGTAGATCAAGTCAGGGCTGTTGCGCATCAGGTTGTTGATCATGGTCCTGTCAAATTCGGACTCTTTGAGAATCGACTCCACTGAGAACACGTAGGCAAAGCCCAGGGGATTTCCGTTGTCATCCCAAATTCCAGTGCAGCGGAATGTGAGCATTCCGGCATCTCCGTCGACGTCAATAGGGACTTCTCTTTGGAGAAACATTTCGCCGTTGATCGGAGGCTTGGCCATTGCTTCAGCAAAAAGCGCACGCAAACTGGGTTTTGCATTTAGATCTTCAAGCTTGGTCCCAATTAGTTTCTCGGCATCGTCGCAGTCCAGCCGAGCCAAGCATTGCGGATTCACCAAGGTTACGAGATTGTCCTGGTCGGTAAAGAGAATGCTCCGACGAGAAGACTGAATGAATTTCTCAGTGAATTGTTTGAAGTTTTGCATGGTCAAGCGTGATTGCGGTTGAGGATGTTTTTTGAGGTGAAGTGCCTAAGCCAGCGATTTGAGTAGCTTCTTTGTTGCTATAAACTCAGCTCATAAGAGTAAGACTTGGAAAGCGCGGTTCTCGAAGCAAGTCGTAAAAAAGTCTTTGCTTAGGTGTTGAGCGGAAAGATTATCAAGAATTATTCCGCTGAAATGAGTATGGCGATTTGTGAGGCTGTGACGCTGATGCCGGATATGCCGTTGAGTTGGGTTAATTTGGCAACGAGGATTGGTGAAGAGTCCTCGTCCCATTGAAATGCCCAACGTAACCTGAGTAACTTAATCGCATGCCCGATATCGTCAGGCGTTGCATTTAACGAAACAAAGTCCGCTTGCAAACCCTCTCCAGCAAGCAGTCGCAAACATACCAGCCGTTTTGGCGCTAGCCACGGATTTTAGAGCGCCCAGCCAGCGTAGGTCCGTGGCTAGCGCCAAAACGGCTAGAAAAAACACGGCCCACTTTCACGGAGCCAACCAAAGGCGACTTAATCTCAACGCGTCAGATTAAGTCACCAATGCCACAGTTTTGGAGAGCGATCAGATCAACTCACTATCGTCATTGCGCCGAGAAGCTTTTGGGGCTCAAGAGGTTTGGTGTACCAACCGTCGACGGCACCCGGGGCAAGATCGCATTCTTCCTTTTCGGATCCACTTACAACATACACACGAATCTCAGCAAACTCGTTGGACTTGCGAATCTGCTGAACCAATTCGACTCCGTGACAGCGGGGCAAATGCATATCCACAACGACAAACTCAGGGGCTCGGTTGTTCCTGAGATAGTCAAGGGCTTCGAGGCCATCTGAAGCCGTCGCGACAAGGTAACCATTCATTCGCAAAATGCCTGCCAAAAGTTCACGCTCGTTAGCTTGATCTTCTACGACCAGCACAAATGCGTTTTCCTCATTGACCGAGCTTTTTAAGCCTTTCAAACGTCCGTAGATCGCGTCAAAGACTTCGTCGGTATCTCGCAGCGATCCGGATTCGATGTCGTCGAGCAACGTTTGCAATGACATGGAAACAACGTTGAGCTGATTACGAACCAAATGACGCATCTTCTCGGGTGAGGATTCAATTTTTTGATCCATGTACCGTTTAAGCGCCGGATCATTAACAGAAATGCCGTTGTCAAGTTCGTCGCGGACGATGCGAATTTCGGGAGGGGCTTCAAAGCCGAGGGTCACAGCAGAACCCTTGCAGCGGATTACCTTGATGGAAACGTCAAGGCCAGGAATGATAACTTTTTGATCTTCTTTGCGTGACAAAACAAGCATCAGGGCCTCCTTAAATATCGCAAGCGATAAGCAAGTCCTTTTGCTTTCAAACCAGATCTAGCTTTGTAGCCAGGTTGGTTGAGCATCCTGCTCACGGATCCTTCAGTGAGCCCCGACGAATATCTTAAAGCTTACGGGCTGTTTGCGTCAAGGCTATTTGCCTGACCAACATGTAGCCAGCTGATTCGTAGAACTGAATTGTTATGATCGATGGCTAGGGAAGCGAGCGGTGGCTAGGGAAGCCGCTAGCCCTCTTATGTTTTCTGCTCATGTTCTTTGCTCAAATGGTTAGCAATCAAACGGTGGAGTTCGTCAAACTGAAGTGGTTTGACGATATGATGGTTGAAGCCAGACTCCAAGATCGCTTTCTTCTCTTTACCTTGGCCGTAGCCGGTTAGCGCTACAAGCAAGATATGATCCCAAAGTTCATTTTGTCGGATAGCTTGCGCCAGATCGTAGCCGCTGATTCCCGGCAGACCGATATCAACGACAGCGACCTGGGGCTCAAAATTTGGGAATTCCTTGATGGCTGTTTTTCCGTCCCCAACGGCCAATACTTCGAAATGGCGTCGGCGGAGGGTCTTTGCCAGCATTTCTCGCGCGTCGGGATTATCTTCGACCAGCATAACCTTACAAGTTGATGAGCGATCAAAGTCCTGCCGGTCTTTTAGGTCTCGCTTTTCATGCTTGAGTTCGGTTAAAGGTAGACGAATCTGGAACTCCGCTCCCCGTCCCAAGCCATCACTTTTTGCGAGGATCGAACCGTTGTGAGCTCTGACAATTTTTTGTGCCAAAGAAAGCCCGACTCCCAATCCGCCCGTAGATCTGTCGAGTGTTTCACTGGATTGAAAAAACAATTCAAAGACACTAGCAAGGGATTTCTGGTCGATGCCGACGCCCTGGTCTACGATCGAGATTACTACCTCGTCGTTCTCCCGTCCAATGGTAAAGGCAATTTCCTGGCCTGGCTCGGAAAACTTTGATGCGTTGACAATCAAGTTCGTCTGGGCTTGGGAAAGCCTGGAGGGGTCGCCGATCACGTTGAGCGGTCCCTCACAGATTGAAGTCTTTAAAAGCTGCTGCTTCTGATCGAGTTGGTAGTCGACCGACTCGATGACCGTATTGACTAGATCACAAACATCGATAACTTCTTTACGGAACTCAATCTTGTCCCGCCCAAATCTTGCCACGTCAAGTAAGTCGTCCAGTAGTCGAGACGTTTGGCGGGTTTGACGCCGGATGACTTCCATCTCAACCTGCCCTGAATCCGCACCTTCAGCTGAGTCGTTCGAACGTTCAAGCTCGCTGATGTTCTCCACCGCGTTCATGATTGCGCCGATGGGGTTGCGTAGCTCGTGAGAAAGCATCGAGAGAAAGTTGTCTCGCATTCGAATGCCTTCTTTGTCGAGCGACTCCGAAGCTTTACGATCTTCAATGTCCGCAATCGAGCCGGTCATTCGAATCGCATTGCCCTCTTGGTCACGATCAATGATGGCTCGGTGACAATACCAGCGATATTGCCCCGATGCATGAAGCATCCGATATTCGAAATTCTCGTGTAATTCCACATAGCACTTTTTGCTGACGGGAACCGAAATGCGTTGAATTTTCTCGCGATCTTCGGGATGAATCAATTTAAGCCATTCAGAGTTGATCGCTGGGAAAGATCCCGGTTCGTAGCCCAGGAGCAGATAGCAGCCTGGCGACCACCACATTTCCTGCTTTTTCAAGTCAGGCCAGTCCCAGGTACCGTCACGATTTGCCTGAATCGCCCGTTCGAATCGTTCGCGTTCCAAAGTAACTTCAGCCTGAACGGCGGCAAGCTTTGAGATATCGATCAGTGTCAGGACGACTCCAGCGTTCTCGCCTCCGGTGCGATAGGGCGATATTCGCAACAGGAATTCAGTTCCAGTGGTGTCAGAAATTTGTTCTTCCAACAACTCACTCGTTTCAAGCACGCTGGTAACTTTTTGGCCCAAGTTCTCACAATTTAAATTGTGGAGAAACGCATCGATTCGACGTCCGATGTCGTGGTCGACAAGATGTAGCACATCGGCCATCCGGGGCGTGAATCTGCGGATGCGAAGTGACGAGTCGAGAAACAGTGTGTGGATCTCTGTGCTTTCAAGCAGATTGTCAAAGTCATGCGTCAGTTCGGTCAGTTCGGAGATCTTACGATGATATTCGCCGTTGACGGTAAACAGTTCTTCGTTGACGCTGTGAAGCTCTTCGTTGGACGATTGCAATTCTTCATTGGAGGCGATCAATTCTTCGTTGGTTGCCTGCAACTCTTCATTGCTGGTTTCCATTTCTTCAAGCGTCGCCTGTAGGATTTCGCGACTGTGCCTCAGTTCCTGTTCAAGTTGTTCCAGCCGGCCTTTGGAGACTTCATCAAGATCAATTCGCCGAGTTTGGATCGCGAGTGTGTCGGAGCTTGGCGCGCCGGAGTTTGTCTCGCACTGTATTTGTTCGAACGTGATGACAAACTTTTCAGGCGTATCACCCTTAAGAAGCGGTGTGACCGAAAGCTTGACAGGGAGAATTTCGTCGGCAGATGTCTTGACTTGCAACCGATCATAACAAACTGATTTGAGACTTTTTGTGCTTCGCCGAATGGCACCAGCCAGAGCCAGTTTCAAATCCTCATCGACCATGTCGAGTAGCTTCGACGTATGCAGTCCATCGGTGAAACGCAAGTACTTGCCTGCGTTGCGAAATACCTGTTTGACTTTGCCACTTTGATCGATCACGATTCCCGGTGGGAGCACGGTGGAGAAGATCTCTTCTCGGCTGAGCGCGAAGTTGTCTGGTTTGGCTTGATTCCGTGTCGCGGGGCGCATCGAAAAATAAGCGCCCGTAGAGCGAGCAGGTTGAATCAGACTCTGGGAGAACAGCGGGCTCTTGAGTTGCGCGTCCTGGGTCTTGCGGTAGATGCGATTGTTGGCGTCTACCGTTTCAAATTCATTGGATAAATCACCCGGAGTTTCACTGGACCCTAGTAGCAGATATCCGCCTTTCTTAAGCGCAAAATGGAAATGAGAAATGACTCGTTGTTGGGCTTTGGGTAGCAAGTAGATCAACAGGTTGCGACAGGTTATCAGGCTCAGTCGGGTGAACGGCGGATCTTTGGCCAGGTTGTGAGGCGCAAATACAACCAACCGACGAATGTCTGGATTGATTTGATAGCCGTTGTCGGTCTTGCTGAAGTACCGGGCCAAACGTTGTTCCGAAACGCCTTTGAGCATTTCATCGGTGTAGTTTCCTACCGTTGCGGTGTTGACCGCAGTTTGATGAATATCAGTGGCAAATACCTTGACCTGAATCTCGCGTGGCGTTTGCCTGAGGCACTCGTCAATCAAGATCGCGACGCTGTAGGCTTCTTCGCCTGTAGAGCAGGCAGCGATCCAAACTCGAAATTCTTCATCGACCGGATGGTTGGCCAGCAATTCCTGCAGGGCATTACGCTTGAGCGATTCAAACGGTTTGATGTCGCGGAAAAATCCCGTCACTCCAATCAGTAGATCAGCATAAAGGCGATCCAATTCAATTGTGTCGTGCTCCAATAAGTCCGCATATTCCTCGAGACTGTCGATCGTATTGTCCATCTCGATTCTACGCTCGATTCGGCGCCCGATCGTTGTTGGACGATAGTGGCTGAAGTCAACTCGATGTCGCTGCTGAATCGCGCGAAATAGTCGCTCAAGCGCCGACTCATGAAGCGGGATCATCTCATTTCGAAGCGCGACGCGATCGCGATGAACGGAGTACTCTTCGAGCAGTTTGGGGATTTCTTCAGGTGTGGTGATAACGTCGGCGTACTCCGAATCGATGGCGCTTCTGGGCATCCCGTCGAACTTTGCGCTATCGATGGATTGTACGATTACCAGTCCGCCCGCATCATGAATGTCTCGGATTCCTCGCGAACCATCACTGCCGGTGCCTGAAAGAATCACTGCCACACTCTTGTTGCCCCGTTCTGCAGCCAGTGATTTCAAGAAGTGGTCGATGGGAAGCGAGAGAGTTTTGGGTGGAGTTTTTCTTTCGGTCAGCAGAAGTCTTCCATCTTTAATGATCATGTCCCGTTTGGGTGGAATGAGGTAGAGCGAATCTGGCTCCACGAGCATGTTGTTGGTCACGCGATGAATCGCCATCTTGGTATGCCGACCCATTAGCTCAACCATCAAGCTCTTAAAATCAGGCGAAAGATGTTGAACGATAACAAACGCCATGCCGCAGTTGTTAGGCATTTGGTCGAACATCGCTTCGAGTGCTTCTAATCCTCCCGCTGACGCACCGATACCGACGATAACCATCTCGTCGGCGCTAAGTTTATTTTTTATCTTTTCCTGTGCGTTCATCACGAAGCTAAAATAAGTGGAAATGGATTGCTTCAAAACCGGGAAACGAATTGGAGCTTAACTCTATTCTCAAAACTTAATGAGAAAAGTGAAGCACTTAACCTTCGACTGTTGAAGAGGCAGATTTACTTTACGTCTTCAAACTTCTCTTAGTAGAGCTAATTTTTTTCCACTGTTCTACTGAAAATACGCGCAAGTATTGAAATAGTGGAATGAGGCGAAGGTGAAAGAGATCAAGCGATGCCCAGTTAATCATCGCCGATGGGAAGTTCATCAGATTTTGATTCTGAAAACGGTAGCCGGACTGGCAACACTTTCGCAAAGGGCAATCTCAGATCGTGCAATGCCTTTTGGGGAAGGTTTAGGGACACACATGGCCAGAACTGACATTTCAGGTCCTGGCAGTCGTCGTGGATAGTTGAAACAACCCTTCAAACTTGCGTTGCCAAAAGTAAGCCAAGTACAAAACAGATCAAGGGATACAGCAGTTCTCCAAATAATGACTTCATGACAATTTGGTTCCGTATGATTCGATGTTAACGGTTTCGGGATTTGTCAAGCGTCCCTGCCTGTTTGCAGCACTAAGCTACTTTAACGACTTAAAAGTTCAGTGACACGAGTCTCGCTCGCCAAACCTCTTTGTCGCTCAACGATTTTCCCATCCTTAATCAGCATCAATGTTGGCAGTGCTGAGACGTCGAATAGAGTCGCCAGCTCTTCATGCTGGTCGACGTCGACTTTAATGATCGACGCCTTCTTTTGACTGGCGAAATTCTCAAGCTGGTGCAAAACCTTTCCTTGCTTCACACAAGGGCCGCACCAGGTAGCGTAGAAATCAACCAGAACAACACCCGGTGCCTTAGCAACCAGATCTGCCAGGTCTTGATCCTTGCCCAGGGTGATCAGCGACTTCACTTTAGTTTTAGTTGCCGAAGTAGAAACGTTGGTGTTACTCAAAGTTTCCTGGTTCAGCGAATCAAAGGTTTGTGAAACAGGAAATTTCGCTGGGTATTCGGATGAGCACCCCAGTAGTATGCCCAAGCCGACTGTTGCGCAAAAAACCAAAGTGATGTTGAAATTTCTCATTTGTCGCTCCCGTTTGGTGTCGCTGAAACACATCGTTTCATCCCCTTGTTAGAAGACGTCAAAGGCGGGCAGGCCTTACTTGGGAAACGAAAATTTCCGGCTTGGGCTAAGCGAAACCAGTAGCAGCAAGCATTGAAAGATTTACAAATACAAAAGTTATGAGGCGGTCTGAGGTGATCAATCTCGCAGAGTTGGAATCGTCGACTCCGCTTTTGTTGCCTAATGCGAAAAGTCAATCGGTCTCAAAAGACATAAGAAAAGTTTTGTTTTTTTCAAAGCCCCAATCGCGATCGAATAATCTCCAGATGGTAAGCGACATGGCCGACCATGATAAATAAATTCGCCTTGGCGGAAACTGGATAGTCGGACGCGGTTCCGAGGTTGTCGAGAGACTTGAGTCCCAATCGCTGGACCATCAGCACATTGGATTTTCTGAGTTGCCGAAACTCCTTCAAAAGCGATTTCATCGAGACCGACTCGTAGTCGAGGTTGTCGACGTACATGTTTTGATCGATGCCTGGTATTGGGGTCGCATCTCCGGCAGCGATTCGAAAAACTCGAGAACTAAATGCGCGTTCGCAGTCGATTAAATGCCCAACCAGTTGCTTCAACGTCCAAGTGTAGGGTTCGTGGAGGCAATTGGTTTGTTCCTTCTTCAGGTTTCCCAGTAGTTTCTTTAGTTCATCTGGCTGATCTGCAAGTTCCTGAAGAACGTTTTCTCCGACTTTGCTAATATAGTGTTGGTAATACTGATGATACTGATCTGAAGTCGGTGGGCTGATTCGAGGGGGTTCTTTTGTCATATTGCTTCCTGGCATGAGTTCATCGCGTGGGCCAATGTGATCGTTTTACGGTAGATGATAATCAGACCAACTACACTGCAAATCAGTTTTTTTAGATTCGGTTACTCCTTACTCTATTACTATTATTCTTGGCGTGACGATTGTCTGAGAATAGTTGACAGGCTTTTTTTGGGGCATTATGGGCATTATGTTTTCGACAAAATCTTTAATGATTGCATTGAGTGGATTGGTTCTGGTGGCTGGCAGTTGCTGGGCACAAACGGTTCCGCTCAGATCCGAAACTCGCTCCCAAGAGCCCGAGCAGGTGTTGGCGGCTTACCGTTCGGGAGCCGATTCGCGTTCGGATTTTAAGCGAGTCCGGGAATTCGTGATCGGTGCGCCTCCCAAGTGGCGCGAGATTCCCTGGATCCCGGATCTTTGGCGGGGAGTCGAGGCTTCCCAATCCAAAAACAAACCGATGTTTCTGTGGGCGATGAATGGCGACCCACTGGGCTGTGTCTGAAACAATGGGATAGCGGGCCGTGAGTCCGTGTTCTCAAACGAAAAAATTATCAAGTGGATGAATGAGGATTTCATTCCCGTTGCGATCAGCGTCAACTATCTTCAATTTCAAAAGGACCGCGACGGACTTCTATTTACAAAAATTGCCGAGCAAGGCCACTACGCCGGTCGAACCAAACCAACCCCGACGCGGCAAGGGCTTTATATCGCCACAATCGACGGGACGCTGTTGGCGTCGGCTAACACTCGTAGCCCGATCAAAGTTATGCAACTGATGCAGAAAGGTCTCAATGGCTGGAACCGAGGCGATAAGAACAGCGCGGGTAAATTCTCTTCTGCTACGGCCCAACCGGCTGTAAAACGTACAGTGGCGTTCCCAGAGGGAGGTTTGATACTGCGTCAGACGGTTCGTGATCTCCCTCGCCCGGATCAACCTCACCACAAAACCGACCAGCATAACTTCGACCACGTTTGGTTGACGGCCGAGGAGATTGAAGCTTTCTCGCCTTCAAAAGCAGAGCATGGGTTGTCTTATGAGATTCCTGCAAAAATTGTCCGCAGGTTAGCGCGTTGGCATTTGATCGACCAAGTCAAAGGTGAATCGCCTCCATGGAGCCAAGCGAACGTTGTTGATGCCTCGATGAGAGCAACGGTCACTGGGGTCAAGGTGTTAAAATCAGGATCGCGACTTGTGCGAATCAAACTTGATGGTAAGGCAAAGTGTGTTGCACCGGCTTCTGGAAAAGTCAATCCGTTTAACAAATCCAAAGTCAATACCGAGCGCGGAATCGAGACGCAGATCAAAGGATGGTTGACCTACAATTTTGACAAGCAGAAGTTCACCGAATTTGAAGTGTTGGCCTTGGGGGAACGATGGGGAACCACGATTTACAATTTTCGCCACAGAGACCTGCAACGCTCGCCGATCGGTTTTGCCTTCGAGCTTTTAGAAGCAAAAGCCGAGAACAAAACGAAGCCTGCTTTCGCGTTTGAGGAGTACTTCAACTATCAAGAGTAGTTGATGAATTCTATTTCTGCGATTCAACAGTGGGGCGCTCATAATTTGCCTGCTGCAGCTTTTGATTGATTCGGTCTCGGCACTTGAGCAGTGCAGAGACAAGCTGCGATTCTCTGCCAGCATCTGTTTCAGAAGTATTCACGCCAAAACCAATGCCGGCACAGGGTGATGATTGAACATCGACAACGCAGGCGCCGAACCGCTTTTCACCGCGCCGGAACTGTTCATCAGAAACGGAGTAGCCATCGGCCGCGGTCCGTTCCAATTCGGCTTTTAATTGCTCTGCGCAGGTCGGAGTGCGTTCGGTCAGCGAAGGCATCTCGATTGAATCGATGATTCGCTGCTGACGATCACTGGGCACAAAAGCAAGATAAGATTTGGCTATCGCACATGCGTGGAAGTGAGAACAGCCTTCTATAAAGACCGGGCGGTTTGCCTCCTGGCCAACAATGATGAATTGGCTACCCATTGGAATTCCGATGAAAACCGCTGCTTGGGTTTCGCTGGAGAGCCAATCTAATTCTGGCTTGGCCGTTTGAAGCAACAAATTCTGGTCAAGCGATTTTCTTGCCAGTTCAATGTGCCGGGGCCCTAAAGTGAACGTTTTGTTGGGACCAAGCACCACCATATCTTCAGCAACTAAAGCCTTAAGTATTCGACGCATTGTTGGCCGAGGCATCTCCGTTATCTTGACCAATTCAGCGGAAGTTACTGGATGTTCGGAATCGGCAACCAGCTGAAGTACGGCGATCGTTTTTGAGAAAGCCGCAGCTCCTTTGACTGGTTGTCGCATAGTCATCTTTGGGGGCACTATTTAGAGGGGGTTGGTCGCAAATAGCTTAGTAAATTTTCTGCCCTGTGAATACCTTAGTGATTTCCCGAAATCAATTTGCGTACCCCTAAACACTGCAATTTGTTAAGTTTCCAGAGATTCTCTTGCTTAAGCCGCTGCGAGTTTTATTGTCTGATCCAAATGCAAGGCTACGGTCTCGACCTATTTTTTTGCCAGGTCCAAGTCATTTAGCTTTTTTCGCTAACCTTCCTGTTTAACCGCTGAAATAAACCATGAATAATTTGCTAAGAAGTTCATTGTTGGCAATTTCGGTTGTCGCTTTTTTTGTTTTTCAAGCGCCCCGACCTTCATTGGCACAGAAAACGCTGTTCCAGGATCAGGAAGAATTTTCTGAGGCTGACCGTCTTCGCGGCTCGATAACGCCACACCGGCAGTGGTGGGATCTGAAGCACTACGATCTTTCGATTGAGGTTTTTCCGGAATCAAAATCGCTTCAGGGTTCCAATCTGATTTCATTTGTCGCGGTCAAGCCGGGGCAAAAAATGCAAATTGATTTGCAAGAACCCCTCACGATCACCTCGGTCAAACAAGACGAATTGGAGCTTAAGTTTGAACGTGGAGGTAAAGATCGCCCCAACGTTTACTGGATTACCTTTGATCAAGAACTCAAAGCCGGGCAAAAGGCGTCGGTTCAAATTTTTTACGAAGGCAAGCCATTGGTTGCCACCAGGCCGCCTTGGAGCGGCGGAATCAGTTGGCGTAAGGACGACAAGGGTGCGCCTTTCATCGCGACCACTTGCCAGGGAATCGGCGCGAGCGTTTGGTGGCCCTGTAAGGATCATGGGTATGATGAACCGGACGATGGGATGGCGATTCGGATTACCGTTCCTGATTCGTTGGTCGCTGTTTCCAATGGCCGATTAAAAAAGAAGTCGCACGACGTCGACGCCAAGACGAGAACATTTCATTGGGAAGTCTTAAATCCAATTAACAACTATTGCGTCAATATGAACATCGGAAACTACGTTAGTTTTTCTGAGACGTTTGCGGGCGAAGGTGGCGAACTGGACGTCGAGTACTGGGTGCTCGACCATCAACGGGCGGCGGCGAAAAAACATTTCAAAGAAGTACCTCGCACGCTCGAAGCATTTGAGCACTGGTTTGGAAAGTATCCGTTTTACGAAGACAGCTACAAACTGGTCGTTGTCTCTTATCCAGGCATGGAGCACCAAAGCTCAGTTACCTACGGCAACGGATTTCAAAACGGCTACGGCGGAAGAGACCTCAGTGATACTGGCGTCGGATTGAAATTTGACTTTATCATTGTGCACGAATCAGGGCACGAATGGTTTGGTAACAATATTTCGATGAAGGACAGCGCCGACATGTGGATCCATGAGAGCTTTACCAACTACTCCGAGAATCTGTTTGTTGAATATCACTTTTCCAAAGAGGAAGCGCAAGACTACGTAATTGGCTGTCGCAAGCTTGTAAAAAACGACCGGCCGATTATCGGGGTGTACAACGTGAATCGGGAAGGTTCAGGCGACATGTACTACAAGGGCGGAAACATGTTGCATACGATCAGGCATGTCGTCAACAATGACAAAAAATGGCGTTCAATGCTTCGCAAAATGAATCAAAAGTACTGGCATCAGTGCGTTGATTCGGCAGAGGTGGAAGCCTTTCTAAGTCGGGAGTCGGGCGTCGACTTGAGCAAAATATTTGATCAATACTTGCGTGACACAAAGATCCCCAAACTCAATTATCGGCTTGACGGTCCTAACGTAGAATATTTCTTCTCTGACGTCGTAGAGGGGTTCTCGATGCCCGTCAAAGTCTTGATCGATGGCCAGGAAGTTTGGCTCAAGCCCTCTGCGGAAACCCAGAAGCTGACCAGGCCACAGGAGATCGAGCGTTTCGAGGTCGATCGGAACTTCTACATCGACGTTGTTGAAGCGACTGAGTAAAGCGACTTATCTAGGCTTTGTCCCTAAAGCCACTACGACATGACGCGCGGGGCGATGCCCTCGCGGTTA
>CAYSQZ010000003.1:0-66078 GCA_964433035.1 uncultured Pirellulaceae bacterium
CCAGCGACAACGTCGCGATTGATGAAGAAGGAAGCAGTACCCTGGTTCGACTGGCCGGTCTGTCGCTGGTTATCGGTTTGGCTTTGGCTTATCTGAGTTTTGGTTCTGTCCGTGTCGCGATCATGTTGTTCTTCGTCGGCGGCGTGGCGGCGATCGCCAGCTTGTCGTACGTCTGGTTTGCTGGCGAGACGATGGACGCGATTTTGATGTCAATGCCATCGTTGGTGTATGTCCTGGCGCTCTCAAGCGCCGTTCACATCGTCAATTATTATCGCGATGCCTGCTACGAAGATGGTCCTGAGTTGGCGGTAGAGAAAGCGGTCAGTCATAGTTGGTTTCCATGTACTCTCGCTGCGTTCACAACGTCATTGGGCCTGTTTTCGTTGACTACTAGTAGTCTGACACCGATTTGGAAGTTCGGTCTATTTTCGGGTATCGCCGTGTTGGCGACCGTGATTTTGTTGTTCACCTATTTGCCTAGTGCGCTTTCGATCTGGAAGCCGGGCTACATGAAGCGAACCAAAGCGGACTTGGCCAAAGAATCTTCGCTTAGTGTGATCGTGGGGCGGGTTTGGTCTCGGATTGGCGATTGGGTGATTGGAAATCACTGGCTTGTTTCCACCGTTTCGGTTGCACTGTTGATATTCTTCGCGATCGGAGTCACGCAGATTGAGACTTCGGTTCAGCTGCTCAAGCTGTTTGACAAAGACGCCAAGATTTTGCACGACTATCGCTGGCTGGAAGAAAATCTGGGCGAGTTGGTGCCGGCTGATATTGCGCCTTACTTTGATCTCGACCAGCAGAAAGAGCCGTTTCAGCAAGCCGAGCTTGAGCGACTTCAAGCGATCGAGTTGGCCAAGCACCCCGAGGGAACGTCGGTCGAAGAAGCGATGGAGGGCGTCGACATTGTGTTTTCGCCAGAGCATCGAATGGCAAACGATCTGAAATATTCGCTTTTGGAGCGAGTCGAGTTGTCGCGTCGGATCCGACAGAAGCTTGAATACTATTTCGGTCCAGACGGTTTGGGGATCGTCGGATCTGGAATGTCGATGGACGTGTTCACGCCGCTCTATCGAATTGACTCCCAGGAAAAGTCAACAACGCGAAAGCAATTCAGTTCTGCACTTTACAGCAAATACGCTCAGATGTTGGAGCAGGACTACGTTTCGGTGGTCGGGCATTCGAATCTTGATCGCGAGGAGCGACTTAAGGATCTTGCTGACCCCTCACGAGCCGGTCGAGAGATGTGGCGAATAAGTATTCGCTTGGCAGCGCTTAATAATGTTGACTATGGGCAATTCGTCAATGACCTTAAAGCTGTTGTCGAACCGGTCATGTCGGCTTACCGTTACCGAACCAAAATTCTTAAATCACTTCAGGCGCAGCTTGGCGAAGAGTCCCTTTCTCAGAGCAAAGTTCTGATTCTTGCCCGCGATCCTGACGCTTACTCCAAAGACGTTCGTGCCGAGGTTGCCAAGGGAGCGACCGTTGCGGAATTGATCGATCAAACGTACCTGTTTTCCGATACGCTACAGGACTTGATGGAGAATCGGGGGATAACGCTTCGTGACAAAGCAAAGTTTTATCGCTGGATCGATCCGGACAAGGCACGCGAGTTTCCCGATAAATATCAGAATCTATATCAGCCTGAGAAATTCAACGAGTTTGTGAAAGCGTTTGATTGCGTCGTGCTTGTCGAAGAAGACGAGTTGTTTGATGTGGAAATGATCACCAGAAATGCTAAATCATTTATTGACTGTCGCGATCACGTATTCAAAGTCGATCAGCGGACCAAGTTGCCGCTACCGGGAATGTTGACCGCCAAAGAGATCAAAGATAACCCGGAATTGGCCGAGGACGTTGATGTCGCGGCGATCTACACGGGAATCGTGCCAATCGTCTACAAAGCCCAGCGTTCGCTGTTGCATAGTTTGATCGAGAGTATTGGACTGGCTTTCGTGATGATCTCGTGTGTAATGATGTTGCTACTTCGCGACTGGAAATCGCGGTTGGAGATGAAGAACATCGTTAACATTCGTGGCGGGATGATCTCGATGCTGCCTAATGTGTTCCCGGTCGTAATCGTGTTCGGTTTCTTGGGGCATATGAATCGTGTTTACGGAGGCACGGTTGACGGGTTCCTGGTCGATATTGGTTCGATGATGACCGCCAGTGTTGCGATGGGTGTTGCGGTTGATGATACAATTCACTTTTTGAATTGGTATCGAACGGCGCTTAACGATGGGCATGACCGGAAGTCGGCGATTAAGTTGGCTTACGACCGAGTCGCCACGGCGATGACTCAAACGACGCTGATTGGTGGTCTGGGGCTTGCGGCGTTCGCGCTAAGTACCTTTACGCCGACTCAACGGTTCGGCGTGTTGATGTTCTTTCTGTTGTTGATGGCCCTGGTTGGTGACTTGATTTTTCTCCCTGCTCTGTTGGCCGGTCCGTTAGGAAAGTACTTTGGTAAGGAGCAGCCCAAAACGCAAACCACCGCTGAGGATGGTTCGGCGGTTGAGCCGACGTTGCGACTGATTGGAGAATCGACGGATTCCCAAACTGGTCAAAATGACTTACCCAAGCCAGAGGTCGTATTGCCAGACAAAGATTGGAATGCTGACGCGCGGCGTGTCGAGTAACTTAGCGGCAACCGACAGCCGATTGCCTGTAGATGCCTCGCGCAGAGATGCGGAGGCGCAGAGTTATCGTGGGCATAGGCTGAATTCCATGCCATGCCTTCGATTCATTTTTCGGCAACCTTCATCTCTTGCGGCTCAGCGGCCCTGCTCGCGGCCAAAATGGTTGTCTTTCAAATGAATTGTTATATGAATTGTTATATAACGCGGTTCAGTTCAGGCGTTCTGGGCTAGTAGCCAGCCTCGCGGGAAAGGCGGCTTTGCAGAACGCGACTTCAACCTGTATCTAGCGTGGGGATTACAAACGTAGATTTTTTTTCCAATATTTTATGCTTCCAGGTGAATAGCAGAGACAACAATAAAGACTTCGCTGGAATTTCTGGAACCAAATCACGATGGACAAAGTTCGTTTTGCTTGCCCGCGTTGTCAAACGTTAATGCAAACCGGTGCGCAGAAGGTGGGAGGCGACGTTGTCTGTCCGCACTGTTCGCACCAATTTCAGTTGGTCGAACCTGATCGGCCCGCAGCCAGTCCAACCAGAATAGACTTAGCGGGTAGTTCAAATTCCGGCACTGAACCGGCGGCACACCGACCCGTTGAGAAAATAGCGGTTCCTCCGGCAACAAGTAGTTTCGGTACGTCGAGGTTTCCGGTTTCGGGCAATGGCTCTTCAGGGTTTCGACCAGTCGGTTTCCAATGCCCTTACTGCCAGACGACACGTGCCCCGACGGTAAGATCCGAAATCTCTCAAATCGGTTGGCTCGTGTTTGTTATCCTGCTGGTCACGACCTGTTTCGGGTGTGTAATCGGATTGTTTATTCGCGACAACTATCGCGAGTGTTCGCAGTGTAAGATTCGTTTGGGCTAAGCACTGTCTGGCAATTTCATATTGGGCTGAGCGGCTAGTGCAACAAACGGTAATTGATGTTCCATGAGTGCGAGATCTTGCCAAGCCTTCCTTCTTTTCGCTACTAACAGAAACGTTTTGCCAAAATTGAAGTCACCGATGGGTAACCAAAGCCACGAATCACACGAATATTAGCGTGATAGAATTCGTGTTTATTCGTGTGATTCGTGGCAGAACGATTCGCTTACGTTCTAATCGCCAGGGATTCTAGCCACTGATTTTCACAGATTGACACGAATGTTGCGCGGCCAATCCGTGGCTTTTTAAATTCCGACAGATCCGTCCGGTTTGAAGCAGTCTGTATCCAGTTAATACAGTTTCAAAATATTCAGAGTTGGCTTCCCATGAAACCGGACTTACCGTTTGGTTGCACTAGCTACAGTTAAACAACGCAACGAACCGGTTGCCGCTCACATTTAACAAACAGTGCCTTGTGGTCCTTCAGCGTGAGCATAGATATCACCGACTCGCAGTACTTACTGGTGCTGCGTTCTAATCGTCGTAGTCGATCGTTATCCGCTGCCCTGTTTCGGCGGAATCATAAGCCGACACAACAATTTTCATTGCTCGGTAAGCGTCCAGCGGGTCAGTTGTTTTTCGAATCAAACTGGTAACCGCGCGGTGGAAGCGGTCAAGCATCTGCTCGCCGACAGGACGCTCGGACTCCAGCGATTCGGTATGCTGGCCAGCATCATCAAACCAGATCAAGTTCGATGGCAAATCAATAAATGCCATGCCGTTTTCACAGCAGACTTGCAGCGACGCAGGCCGTTTGAAAGAAAGCGCGTCAGGCCAGCGCTCAGGAATGTAGTGTCCAACGCTTAACTGAGCCTGAGGAGTACATCCGGCACTGGCACCAGTCCATTGCGGCGAAGTTTGGCTTGGGAACGCGAGGCTGACCATCTGGTAGAACAAATCGATGCCGCTATCGTGTTGTTCATGAATGGCACTGATAACTGATTCCGGGTCATCGTTGACCAAATATCGACACCAATCGACCAACTCCATCAAGTGCCGCCATGCGAGCGGGCAATACTCGCCTCGTCGCAACGAATTCGATTGGCCTTCCATAGGCATTCGCTCGTGACAGAACAACAATCGGGGAGGACCAAGCCGGGTGGCCATGAGTTCTTTGAGGCGAATGGTCGCCGGGGCATGGCGGCGCGGAAGCTCTGCCATGAACGCAACACCCGATTGATCGATCCGCTGTCGTATTTCGAGGGCTTGTCCCTGAGAGACATCCAAAGCCGCCGAGCTATAAACTGCTTTACCGGCCTCGCACGCAGCTAAGATTGGCAGCGGGCCATACCAGTCGGGAGATAGTGCCAACACCGCATCGATATCGTCCCGCTCAACCATAGCCCGAAAGCCGTCCATGGCGATGGCGTTAAATTCTTTGGCAGCCTGGCGGGATTTTTCGGCGACTTCACAGCAGATCGCCCGGACTTCAAACCGATCGCAGAGCGACAGTAATGCTGGGCGATGCCTGGTAAGCCATTGATCTCCAAGCCCAACTAAACCGACGCGCAATTTCATAAGTAGGCTTGAGCTGGATGGGAAGTAAATTTTCGGACGCATTTTCGGCCTCAAATAAAAGCCAGAGTCTCGGCGCCCAATTGTATCAATTGATCTTCGAAAACCAAAAAGAATCTCTTGATAGAAATTCATGCGGTTCACATTGTAAGTCTGTCTTCGGAGCAAATCCCCAGTTGCTACAAGGACTTAGAGAAACGCTAAAGGGTGTTTTGGGCGTCCAACCTGTCAGTTAAAGTCTCGTTAAGGACGATTTTACTCGCGTTTCTGCAGGGTGTTTGCGGAGCGGGTGAAGAAATTGGGATAATCCGATTCCTTTTCCCAGGCACTACAAAAATCAAACGTGAAGTTTAGGCTATTCCGAACATAGGGAAAGGACTACCTCAGCACTGATTTGAAGGCTCATTTGTAGCTGCGATTCGACATTTGAAATGCATTCTGCTGGCACTGTTGACGATAACAATTCTTACATCGGCAACGAAATTCTCGACACAAATTTTGAGTATCAGTCTCAAGTTGAAGTCGCTCAAGGATGAAGGAAATCAAATGAGACAGTTCTCGGTTCTGATCGCTCTCGTGGTCGCGGCAATGATGGCTCCTGCTTTTTCGAATGCGCAAGAGCCGCTGGACTATCGAACGGCATACACAAAAGCTCAGGCAGGCGACAAACCTCTGCTGGTTTTGATCACTGCCACTTGGTGCCCCCCGTGTCAGCTGATGAAGCAGACGACGATTCCTCAGTTGATGGAGAAGAAATCCTTCAAGGGGTTTCACTACTCAACTGTGGATTTGGACAAAGAAGAATTGTTGGCCAGAGAGCTAATTGGTGAGCGAGGAGTACCCCAGCTAATCATGTTTGAAAAACAGGATGGCAAGTGGGTCAGGAGATATCTGCGTGGAGCTCAGTCAGTTGAAACAGTAGAAGCGTTTGTCGCTCAGTCCGGCTTGACGAGGACTGCTTCGGTAGATTCCCAGTCCGGCAAATAGCTTTCGACGAACTGTGAAAATTCGAACGCACTTACCTTGAAGGTGAGTGCGTTTTTTTTATGCGAACTCCCATGCAAAGAGCTTAGGCTTTGGGGTAAATTGTGCATTGCGGGGCAATTTTTCTTAAACCATGACGTTCCGATAGGCAGAAAATTCTTTGAAGATTTCGGTTGTCATTCCAGTTATCAACGAATTCAATCAAATTCGACAATCGATCGCTCTCGCGTGGCAAGCTGGTGCTGATGAAGTAGTAGTGGTTGACGGTGGCAGCACCGATCGGACTCGAGAGCTGGCAATCGAAATGAATTGCGTTTTCGAAGAAAGCATTTCCGGTCGGGCTGTTCAAATGAACCGTGGGGCCGCCGTCGCTGTTGGCGATGTCTTGTTGTTTTTGCATGCGGACAATTCACTGGCTCCGGGTGCATGTGACCAGATTCGCGAATTGTTTCGGACGACTGAGCACAAATTTGGCGGCTTTCGTCAGGAAATCCAAAGCCAATCTAATGCGTTTCGATGGATCGAACTAGGAAACGAAACTCGGCTGGTCCGCCAGGGTTTGATTTACGGCGATCAGGCGATGTTTATTAATCGGGATTTGTTCGAGCAATTGGGGGGCTTTCCTGAGATCGAGCTGATGGAAGATTTTAAATTCTCCATATCGCTCAGAAAATTCGGAAAGCCGGCGTTGCTTGACGGTCCGACGCTGGTTAGCGCACGACGTTGGGAGCGCAACGGCTGGATTCGACAGACGATTCTCAATTGGAGTTTGTCGTTTGCCTTTCGAATGGGGGCTTCGCCAGGCTGGATTGCCCGGCAGTATCGCCGCCATGACAAGTAAGGCATAAAAAAACTCCCGGCCATGAACATGGCCGAGAGGACGACCCAAGGGGATTTGGCTCGTCAAAGGAGGCGTAGAGAAGGTTGGAGCCCAGTTGAATTGGGTTCAGGCTGAGCATCACAAACGGGGGGAGAATTACCTTTCTCTACAACACTTTCAACTAATACATGAGACGCAATGTTTAAATTGAACTTACCTAAAATTTTGTAAGAGCGTCGTAAGCGATTCTTGCTGCGCGCAGTGCCTTCAATGAAGTCCAACGGTAACTGATTGTGTGATTCAAGCCACGCTCCAAAGTCGCGCTTATCTGCATTCATCGATACTAATCTCGCGCAAGTTATTTGAAGCTGGAACGTAAGATCAGCGTTTTGAAAGAACACGACGACGGAACTCTTGAATCACTGGAAGCTTATTCAGCCAGGGAGAAGCGTCTGCTTTGGCGTCATCGGACTCGCAGATTTCACCGGCAAACCCGGGCGGAATCTGGCTGAACAATTCCAGTTTTCCCGATTCGGTTTCTTCAAAGTGATGGTACTCGTAGCCGGGAATGAATAAATCGTCATCGGCAACAACGTCGATTGTTCGAACACAGTAACTTGAAAGTTCGGTCGTGGTAGCTTGGGGTGGCAAGATCCAGGTATGCTTGGGGCCAGCCATAAACACGTACTGGATTTTTCGATTGCTTGAGAGGATGCGAAATCGTTTTAGCAAGCCGTGATACAGTTTGCTGCGTGAATTTGATTTCTCGATTATCCCCTTGGAAAAATCTGGCTTGAAGCCCGATGCGAACTTTAACGAAGTCGGATCGTTTCGACGCGCGAAGCGGGCGATAGATTTTCCCCGGTTGATCAGGTTCGATTTATCCAAAGCCGCCAATCGTCGCGGTGTGGTAAAGTCGTTGTACGGTTGAACTCGATTTGGGGAGGATTTTCTAAGGACCAAATCGAGGGTGAACTCACTTCCGCCAGGGCGTTTAACTTTTTTTGCCAGCTCGTCCACAACCACCATCATTTCAAAGGGAAGATCCGTGGTCGACTCAATGGAGGTAAGGAATTCCTGCCCATTTTCGAATTCTTCCCGTACGTCGCCTTTGCCGACCCAGATTCCCTCAGTATCGCGAGAGAAATGCGATGCTGAGCGCCACGCAAGCGAAAGGTCTTTATAAAAGATGCGGGGAAAGATCTCGGGCTTGCCGCGTCGATTTTTCTGAACAACGTAGGCTACGAAAAATCGAAGCTCGGGGATCTGCTGAACGTTGGAAAGATAGATCCTGGAATCAAACAGATCGATCCGGTGTCTGGGATGGAGTCCCGAGTCCAGTAGAGAAGCAGGGTTCTTGCGTGCAGTTCCCGCGATTTTGAGTCGAGCGCCTTGTTGAATCAGTTCTTTAAACTGCCGCAGAGTCTTCTGCGGTGAAAGATCGTGCCGTTTGACGCTGGGAATTATTTGTGTCGGAATCACGCAATTAAATTAACGTTGGTTGTTGTCTAGTAAGGAACCGAACAAGTCGTCGGAGCTATGAAGATAAGCCATCCCAACCATCGTAGTGCAGATGTTCGTTTTCAGATACGTCGAGTGTATATCAAACCTATCAATGGGCAGGAGTATTTTCTTGTAAGGCGAGTTTGACTGATGCACTTGGCGAGCTATTCGACTCAGCACCGGGCGGCACCTGGGTAAAGCTGCGTTATCTGCCGCCTCACGAGATTTAGACTCTTTCGAACCCCTAACGGGTTTAATCAGCTGCCCAGGGTTCTTGAAGCCTGGGTAAAGATTTATTCAAAACCAAAACCCCAACGGGGTTTGATCACAACGTCCAGAGTATGATCCAATCCCGTTGGGATTGTGTAAGTTATGGGCTCATTGTCCCAAGGTTCAAGAACCTTGGGCTATTGATCTAACGCCGTTGGCGTACGAGAACGCCAGCTTTCTGCTGCTCGATTTGTCTAGTTCGGTTTTCAAATCGAATCCCCGAGAATTCCTTCGAATCTCGCGCGTTGAGAATAGGTTCTTAGAAACCCCTGGGTAGCTTACCTGACCAGAGCCCCGCCGCGATCAAACCTGTCACCAAAAAAAATGCCCCGAACGCACTTTGCGGTGTCCAACTGACAAAAATTCCCAACAGCACACGGTCAAGCGGGACATTGAGCTTGATACCAGTCGACACTGCAACGCTGATCGTCACCGCCGAAAGAATCGTGAGAATGACAATCCGGTGATGCCAGTGAATTCCTCTGGGAAGCATCGCGATTGAAATTAGCACTATTGGCCCCAGGAAATAGATACCCATTAAAACTTCAGGCGTACCATTCCAGCTTGTCAGTGCTGAGATCAACATCGCAGCAACGGTCGTCACGAGCAACAAGCTCTTAACCGAGAACTGGAATCCAATGCTATTTTGGCTTGATTCGATGGCTTCAAATTCCTTGACCCAGCGATTGAAATGGTGCCTAAGCATGAGGCCGACGCAGCCGAAAATCGATCCTAGAGCGATTCCAACCAGCATGTTCAATCCAACCATGTAATAGTCAATGTGGATCGAACCATAGAGCCGACCCTCTCTCCAAATCTCAAAAGGGAATCCCATGGATTCGACAACGTTTTGGTCGGAACTGATTAAATCGGCTATTCCAGCCGTTCGAAAGAAATAAGACAATGCGTTGGCCGCCGCCACGACCATCAAGCCGCCGACAAGCCCTCGCCCAAACCAGTGCGTGGGAGTCGTCCCGATTTTCGAAGTAGTCCTTGGCGAGTTCGCCGTCGCTGGACTGGCAGCGGTCGATTCAGGTTCTATTGAGATTCCAAGCCTCCACAATCATCGTTAATTTGGTCTAGAGGAGTTTTAAAAACAGGTTTTGAGATCACTTGAGACATTACTCAACGGGCCGAATCAAGAATACGTCTTCTCCATGAACGCCATCGGTCGTGAAGACAATAAAGCTCCCATCGCCAAGACCCTCAATGCGGCTTAGCTCGGCCTTCTTTCGTTCGAGCTTAAACTGAGAGCGCCAAAACTCGGTTTTCTTACCTGTCAAAAGCCCGACCCCTTTGGGTGTTAAGAACCAAACGTCTTTTGCCTCGCCCGAAGGTCCCGGATAAAGATCGACAACGGTCCGGTCTTTCTTGGGAAGACCTTCGACTCCCCAATCGAAATCGTGGGAAGTGACCAGGCTGTCGAAAAAAGAACCGGAAAGCGTGCAACCACAGGCAGTTACCGAATTAGTGTCGTTAAACGGATTTTCCTTCAAGGGTCTGCCCGTGGGCGTTCGAATGCGAGCAAATACGCAAAAGCAATTGCCATCCTCGAGCGGGACCAGTTTTTTGACTTTCATGTTGCTGGCTGAATTTACCAAGACGTTACTCGCATTCGAAGCGTGGCCCTCGTTTCTCGATGCCTGAATCTTTCTGGCAACTCCACTGCGTGGATGGCTCTTAAGATCCGTCGTGTTGGCATCAGAAGTTACAATTTCACGAGTATCCAACAAAGAAAAACGTGTAATTGGGTTGTCCGAGTGCAGCGGGACCTTTTCCCAACTACCTTCAGGGTAACGACGGTAAACCGCGTTGTTGCTCAGCGCCAGATAGTCAGAACCGGCAGCAGCAACATGGGAAACCGACAGCTTCTTTTTATCTTCTGACTCAAGCTCCGGATCAAGTTGACCACGAGAAATCAGTTTGCCAGACTCACGCAACTCAAGCACCCGGTTCTGATCTTTCAAGCCAATAATGATTCCGTCCACTGGATCGCGGGCAACACAAGCCGCGTAGATCGGGTTGGACGAGTTGTCTTTGATGAGACTCGTCTCGCCGTCCAAATTATATTGGACCAACCCATCGGTGGTGGCCAGAAAGAGCTTGCCGCCCGTCGAGACGATTGCAGAATTGATTTCCAGTGGTTCAAAATTCTTCAACGACTCCGGGATCGGCTGGTTGGCTTCCTTAAGCTCGGAGACCTTTAATTCTTGCTGGCCTTTGGTACTGGGTAAACCGGATCTCAAATTCAGTTCCGCTGGATTGATTCGTTTTACCTCATAGTCATCGTTGAGACGCAGCCAGGGAGAAGGTTTAGGAACCGTTGAAGTGGAGTGTTCAGCATTGGGTTGGGTTTGCGAAGCAGTTTCGGGAGTCGATGTCGCTGGTATTTGGGCGGATGCGGTTTCAGCATTTACGGTTTTTGGCGTTTCGGTTTTGCTAGCCGAGGAAGCTAAATTCTCCGGGTCGGGTTTCTTCGGAACAAGTTCCTGTTTGGGAAATTTTGTTTCGTCAAAATCCAATCTCCAGATCGACATTGAGCTTGGAGGTGCTGCTCGGCCGCAAATGGCAATTCGGTTGTCGTCCAGCGGGACGACTTGGTAGACATCAAACTTGGAAACTCGATGTGAAGCGACGGGGTCTTGGTTTCCACGTTGCCAGATCTTAATAAAACCGGCTTTGTCAGAAGTGACATACAAATCTCTCTGCGCCCAGTAGACGATGTCTTCTACCTTTTTGGCTTCGGGCAAGTGCCACTGGTCAATTGTTTTGTTTTTGAACACGTCGACGCGCATCGCGTGATTCGCAGTGACGACCAGGACTTCTTCATCGTTCGACCCGGCAGTAACTCTGGAAGGTCGACCGGGTAGACTGACAATTTTTTGAAGCTTCTTTGCTTTTCGAGACAGGAAGTATGGCCCGTCAGCTTGGTCCCCGGCAGAGTAAGTGGTTTCGAATGTGCTGGAGGAACACAACCCACCAACAAAACTCTTGTGAGCCGAAAGGTACTTTTCTAACTTTTCCGTAAAGCCTAGAGTCACCAACTGCCCGCTTCTTCCTCCTGCAATAAATTCGCCATCGGCCGACTCGGTAGCTCGTTCCGGTCGGAATCGCAAACGGTAATCGAACTTTACCGATAGATCGCTGGCGTCCATGACAAGCACTTGTTTTAAGTCGCCACAGGAGACCAAATACTTCCCGTCGCTGGAATACATCAGATCCAAAATCAAACCGACGGGTGCTTCGGTAGTGGCCAGTACGCTGAAGTCCTCGGTGCTATGGAGCGTTACGGACTTGTCGAGCCCACCTGCGGCCAGTACCTTCCCGTCATTTGAAAGTTCGATCGCGATGATTTTGCCGGGGAGGTTTTTTTCGAGTTTAAATCCTATTGAGCTCTTGGAATCGCCCTGCTCTGTCGGATGTTGTTGACAGAGTGCCAAGTTGCAGATCGAACTCAAAGTGACTAAGAAGATTGTCGCCAATACCAAGTTCAATTTCATCTTGCTGCCGTTTATCGTTCAGAGATCAGTGATTTCTTAATTTTAAAGTCTACCATCACGCTGGGCAACGCTTTAAAGGAGCTTCTTAGGAGCGTCTCCCGTTGAAACCCTGATGAAACCCTGATGAAACCTCTTCAACAGGTTCGGTTTTCAAGTTGCCGTTGATCGGCCGCAATTCCGTAGAGGTTATCCAGGTGCCGCAATCTTGGTTGATGCCAGACGCTTGCCTTCCTTCATCTCTGCGCCTTAGCGGCTCTACGCGCGGTCTTTCCGGCTGGCCCGCGCGCAGAGTCGCAGTCGCGTGTAGAGGCTACTCGTGAACCTTTTGGACATCGCTCCGTCGTTTGAGATCCTGTCCTCCAGAGAGTTTCATGCTGAAGTGAATATTGACCAGAACGGAATCGCAACTCTCGGACGTCGCCCAAGGTGATTTAGTGAGTAAAGGTACACATTGGGTACACATTGAATAGATTACTTTGCGGAGCTGCAATCATCGAGTACGATCGTGTTAGTGATTCAAGTAACTTGTTGCGATCCATCCACCACTCATGGGAAATTCGATGTTCAACTACTCCGGGACTCATTCTTGCAAGTTTTTCGCCAAGCAGGCTTCATTTGTAATTCTGACGCTAGTTGCGTTTGTTGGACAACTGAAGGCAGGTGACGTGGAGGTTCTGAGTACCGCTGGCACAAACAACGTGGCAGTTGCCGGTCAGTATGCTTATGCAGCTGCAGGTTCCCAAGGGGTCGTCATTGTTGACTTGAGCGGACCGGAGATAGCGGGAGTTGTGGCCCCTCCAGGATTTACAGGTACGATCGATGATGTATCAATCGATGGTGACTTGCTATTCACTCTTGATGCAGCCGGGTTGGGAGGACTATCAGTGTTCTCGATCGAAAATCCAATGCAACCGACACTTGTTTCGGGTCCGGTCACCGTTGGTGTTTCTCCGTTTGCGGGTGTGTCCGCAGCCAACGGGAGAGTCGTTGTTTCTGGCGGAACAGGACTTCTTAGTAGTCGAAGCTATCAAGCAAATGGGACTTTGGGTGGGGCTGTCTCCACAATTGATTTGGGGATTGGCCAACCTGATGTGCTCGTTGCGGAGGACGGAGAGACGGCTTTTGTGTCGACCGACTTTGCTGGTTTCTTTGACGGACAAACATTTGGGATCACGGTAATCGATATAGCAGGCCCCACTTTGTCGATTCTTGATCGAGTTGGAATTGCCGGGGCTGGATTTTCGCCAGGAAGTGATGCGCCTGCCAACTTCCCAATTGAATCGGCTCAATCCGGCGACACGCTCTATGTTGCCTCTGGTAATGGAGTTTCAGTTTTTGATGTAAGTAACCCAAACGCAGTCCAAACTCTCGCGCTGATCCCGCTAAATACGAATCCTGTCAATATTGATGTCGTAGGCAATATGCTTTACGTGGTCGGCAATTTGCCAGCTCCAACACTGACTACGATTGATGTTTCAGTGTTGAGCTCGCCAAGCTTTCTTACGAGGATTCTTCCGGCCGGATCCAGACCGCTGGGGGTCGCTGCAACAAGCACCAGTGTTGTGGTTGCAGACGAGAACCTGGGTATCCTGGTTGAAAGCTTGTTGTTGCTGGGCGACGTCAACCAAGACGGCACTGTGGACTTTTTTGACATCGCTCCATTTATTGAAGTTCTGACTGTCGCAGGTACGCAAGCCGAAGCTGACATCGATCAGAATGGCGCCGTAAACTTTTTTGATATCGCGCCGTTTATCGAAATTCTCTCGGCTAACCAGTAGTTCCGACAGACTTATCTTGGGTCGATAACAAACAGTTCGTGCTGTTTTGTCAGTACAAAGTTACCGCCATGAAGGCAGTGCCGAGTGCATTTTCCGGTAGGGTCGGTAACCCCCATCCTGAGCGTCGGTGTTCTGTTGTGCGAGAAAAGCCTTTTGCGCGTTCTCAATTGAGTCCACACCGCGAAGCCATTTTTAGAATAGATTTCTTTAAAGCAGCTTTCCAACTTCTTCATGGATTCAATCAAGCTACTTTTAAATTCTGCTGTTAGTCGTTCCCATAAATTCTCTAGTGTTGAGCCCTTAATGTAGTTTAGATGCACATTGAGATTTGCTTTATGCTGGCCTGTTAAGACGCCCGGTACTTCAAGGTTTGGTGTTATCTCTTGAACTGCGCCTATGCTTAACCCCGGATTGCGATCCATCACTTCATGTAATTGCTTTAGTGCAACCGTGTCGTTTTCATAAGACGTTAATTCTTCGTAGAGCTTTATTACAAAGGCATCTTTTACATTCGTATCGTTTGCCTTCTTTAGAAGATAGACTCCGGCGCTTCTTTTACCTTCTCCTAATTTGTAGATGTCAATATCTTGCGAGCTACCTTCATTGGGAATCCGCTCTCCGCAATCGATAGGTATATCGATCCCTTTCAGTTCTGCTTGGAAAGCATTGGATATCATGTCAAGTGCAGTCAGGTTTTGTTTAAGGACTGTTGAATGAAGAGTGGAAAACGGGATCGGGTCCTTGCTTCAAATCACCGCGTCTAATTTTATTTCGACCAGCAGCTTGGGCCGGCTTTAGGAAATGCAATTGCGACATTGCTAGCGTCGTCGCCGGACGTTGAACTGTCTCGGCAGCCCGGGGCTCAACGACGGATGGTGCGCGCGGCGAGTGCTACTTCCAAACGTCGCGGTCCAACATGCGATAGTTGATGGCTTCGGTTAAGTGATTGAACAGAATCTGATCCGAGGAATCCAGATCCGCAATCGTTCGCGCGAGCCTGAGGACTTTGTCGTGGGCGCGTGCCGAAAGCCCTAGTTCGTTAACGCTGACTTTGAGAATGTTGATGCCCTCGGCGTCAAGTTTGCAATACTCGCGAATTTGTCGACTGGTCATTTGTGCGTTGTAATTGATTGAGGTTCCCTGGAAACGCTCGAGCTGCGCTTTTCTCGCATTGACGACTTGTTCGCGAATCACCTGGCTTGAGGTTCCAAGTTTCTTGGAAGATAGCTCTTTGAAATCTGCGGCAGGGACTTCAACATGAATATCGATTCGATCAAGTAGCGGACCCGATATCTTGCCCATGTAGCGTTCGATTTGTGGAGACGAGCAGTTGCAGTCTCGACGCGGGTCGCTGCGGTAGCCGCAGGGACATGGGTTGAGCGCCGCGACCAGCATGAAATCGCAAGGGAACGTCGTGGACCGCAATGCGCGGGAAATCGTCACGATTCGATCTTCCAGCGGTTGCCTGAGAACTTCCAGTGTTCGTCGATTAAATTCGGGAAGCTCATCAAGAAAAAGCACGCCATTATGGGCCATCGAGATTTCACCCGGCATCGGAATACTGCCACCACCGACCAATCCCGGTTGGCTGATAGTATGGTGCGGCGAGCGAAAGGGCCGGGTTGCCATCAATGGTTGGCCAGCTTTGAGTCGTCCCGAGGCGCTATATATTCGCGTCGTTTCAATTGATTCGTCTGGCGAAAGTTGTGGCAGCACAGTAGGGATTCGCTTGGCCAGCATCGTCTTTCCAGATCCCGGCGGGCCAAGCATCAACAGGTTGTGAACTCCAGCGGCCGCGACAGCGATCGCACGCTTGGCCATCTCTTGCCCGCGAACATCTGAAAAATCAATTTCATATTTCGAGAAGTCATCGAACAGGTCTTCGATCCGTGAGGGGGTTGGAGCGATTTCGAGTTGCCCGGAAAAGAAAGCCGCAGCCTGGGAGAGTGAATTGACCGCGATGACTTCAAGGTCCTGTACCACGGCGGCCTCGAACGCATTCTCTTGCGGTACCACAATCCCAACGAAACCAGCTCGCTTGGCCGCGATTGCCATTGAAAGCACGCCCTTTGCCGGTCGCGTATGACCTTCGAGCGCCAGTTCACCAACCACGGCATAATCTTGCAGTCGATCAGACTGAAGCTGCTTGCTGCCAATCAAGATCCCCAGCGATATTGGTAGGTCAAACGTTGCGGCTTGTTTGGGCAACTCAGCCGGGGCCAAGTTGATAACGATCCGATCAGCGGGCCGTTGAAATCCAGAATTGACCATTGCTCGTTCGCAGCGATGGGTGCTTTCGCGGACGGCAGCCTCGGGCAGGCCAACAAGTATCGTCTTGGGTAATGCACGTGGCGAAACATCAACTTCGACTTCGACCATCTGGGCTTCGATACCCAATAGCGAAAATGTCCGAAGCTTGGCCAAGAGACCTGAGCCATGGCCGAGTTCTGTTGAGGCGGAGGCGTTTGAATGTTGATCGTTCATTTCAAGACTTTCTTGTGTATGAACGAGGCAACAGATCTGCTGCACTGTTGGTGAAACAGTGGGCGTAATCTCGTCCATACACGACTAAAGTTAATGTAGAAACGGAAACGTCAAAGTTGTTGATCAAAGTTGAGATGCAGTTGTGATAATCTTTGTGTGTTTGAATATTTTTACTTGTATTTTTTAGCGATCCTTTTAACCGTCTCAGCGAATTCCTTTTTTGCTTTGGCTGGGCCGATCACTTCGGCGTCATCCATCAAGCTCATCACTCGCGGAAAAATCTCCAGTTTGTTTGACGATGGAACGGACAATTCAATGTCGCCGTTTTTGAGCTGTTTGATTTTTTGATCTGGATGCCAAGGATCTTCGGCCACGAAATTTGCGGCCTTGGCGGCGATGCGAATCTTGAAGTTCTGCGGCGTACCAACAAAAATTCCCATGCCTTTACCAACAAAGTCATCCCAGTTCATGCCTTTGGGCATCTTGAACCAGGCATCTTCAATGGTAGCCTTGCTGAAACGATCCAGCTTCAACGAACGCATTCGTTTTTCTGTGTCTTCCTGAGTCTCGTTGGGCATCTCACAGGCGCCGCAAATGATGTAAAGACTGCTCTGGAACAGTGCGATCGTGTAAGGCTCGATGCGACGTGTCTTTTTAGGTTTTCCCGGAGCCTGATATTCGATCTCTACCGTCCGATGTTCAACGATAGCGCGATTTATCGTTTTGATCATGCCATGATGTTTTTCATAGCTTTTGGTGGGAACACCGAGGACGCGTAATGTTCGCGAGTATTTTTTGTAATGATCAAGCACACCAGCCGGGACGCCCTCCTGAATCTTTTTCCAGAATGACTCGATTCCCATCCAGAACGGAGTGCCAGCCAGAGGGTGAAGCATTTCACGACCAAGCGACAAAGCGATCAATTCAGTCGCCGAGAAGCTGATTTTTGTTGTGGATTTGGCACGCGGCCCCAGCTTCCAAACTTTTCCTCGCTGAGAGTCATGAACGTCGACGTCGATTCCAGCAGCCTGGAGGGCTTCGAGATCGCGGCGAAGCGTGCGGGTGTGCAGCGACGTCAGGCCCAGCTCGTCCATAATGTCAGCCTGAAGCTCGGCCAGAGTTTTACCAAAGCGGACTCGCTCCAAGACCTGAAGGACCTTGTGTTGGCGGATTAGTTGTTCGTTTCTCGCCATAATGGTTCGTGTTGGGGATTCCTGATGATCGTCTACTGAAATTTCGAATTGGGTTTCACATTATCTACTTTCGTCAACAGCTCGCCAACCACCAGCGCCATTGTTGCATGCAAAAACAGGTCGCATTGCGCCCATTGCTTCGTTCGCCAGATTGTGACGATCCAATCAATTGCTTCATGTGCTCGCAAACTTGGCTATTTAAAGAATAAAAACGCGACTCGGAAGAGCTGCCTTACAAACTCGCTAACAAAATGAACCTCCAGGATTCATCAGCATTTAATCGGAAAAGAACTTCAAACCGGTCTGAAACTTGATACATTTTACGGCTCAATTGCCACAGAGTTCGTGATCCAGAAAGTGCGGAAGAATGTCGAAAAAAAGGCGAGCAGTGATTTGTTTGAGTGGCGGAATGGACTCAACTTCGTTGCTCTTGCGTTTGTTGGCTGAGGGGAGAAAAGTCTACGGGCTAAGCTTTGACTATGGCCAAAAACATCGCATCGAACTTGAGCGGATGAAAGCCAACGTCGATTATCTGCGTGAGAACAATTTGGAAATCGATTCTCAGGTTCTCGAGATGTCCAAGCTGGGATCGTTGTTTCACTCAGCCCTCACCGATTCGAATTGGAAAGTCCCGACAGGGCATTACGAACAGGAGAACATGAAGCAAACGGTCGTGCCTAATCGAAATGCGATTTTTTCATCGATCGCGTACGGCTACGCACTTTCGATCGCGGTGCAAGAAGATGCGGAGGTGGATTTTTGTCTCGGCGTGCACAGTGGCGACCATGCGATATATCCCGATTGTCGCCCCGAGTTTTATGAAGCGATTTTTAATGCGTTTAAGATCGGCAACTGGGATTCGGAGAAAGTCTTCTTGAATGTGCCGTACATCAACATGGATAAAACCGATATTCTTCACGATGCTAACGAGTCGATTGAAAAGCTTGAACTCGATTTTGATACGATTTTCAAAAACACCTGTACTGGCTATCGTCCAGACAAAGAAGGAAAGTCCCACGGTTTAACGGGCGCCGACGTTGAGCGAATTCTGGCGTTCAATGCCTTTGGTAGGCGGGATCCGATTGAGTACCTTCAGCCATGGGACGAAGTCGTTGGGCAGGCGTTAAAATTGGAAAAGCAGCACAGAGAAGAAGACACGCACGCTTGATTCGAGGTTGGGTATCCAATTTCGGCGAGTCTTTGTTTCGCGCAAACGTTTCCAGACGCATTGGGGGAAAATTCGAGCGCTGGTTCGAAGGATCCCATTAGTGGAATACTAAAATCGGTTTGCTTCAGATCGATCGTACATGGTCGACGCTGCATGGAAGGCTTTAAAACCGTTTCCAAGTTGCCTGCCACCGATTATCAGCCAAGAGCCAGTCTGGCTTGAGCAGTACCTTCGCATTGCTGTCTATATTCAGGCGCCGGAGAAGTGGTACTTGGTTTATATCTTAACTGAACTAGCGTTAGTTGCGTTGGGTTTGAGAGCTTGGTTACTAATGAACTCGCCAAGCTCATTTTTTATGCGCTAGTTTGTAAGGTTTTCTCACAAGTGTACGTCACAACTGCATCCTTAAGATGATCAGTATGTCATGGAGACAACAATGTTCTCTGAGTTCACGAAGCAATTATTGAATAAGTCAAACGGATTCGATTTCGTGGCGGCTCATTTTGCTTGCGAAAAAGACAAATTCTCAGAGACAAATCCAAATGGTTTTGTAAATCTTGGCTCAGCTCAAAACTTTTTAGGTAAGACGGCGATCCAGTCACGGCTGGAAGCTCTCGACTGGAATCTGGCAGACACTCCTTATCGCGATTTTGCTGGGACCGAAAGTTCAAGAACAGCGGTTGCAAACTATTTACAACGAATTTCTGGACGCAGCGTTGATCCAAATCACGTTGTCATCGGCAACGGATTGGTGAGTGTGCTCGAAGCGATCGGTATCGCGATTCTAGACGCAGGCGACCACGTGCTGGTAACTACTCCAGTTTTCCCCGGCTTGGTAACTGCACTGACATCCCGCACCCAAGCGAGCTTCATCTCCTTGGAGACATCCGCTGATCAGCAATTCCAACTTTCACCGGCCATTCTCCAAGAAAAGCTCGAATTCGAATTGAAGCAAGGGCATCATGTTAAAGCTGTGTTACTTTGTTCACCAGGCAATCCAATCGGGCAGGTATTTACAGCCGCAGAAGTCCAACAGTTTGTGAAGATCGCCGAAGATTTCAACGTAGCGATGATTGTCGACGAGATTTACGCCTCCAGCTGCTTTGACGGCGTTGACTTTATCAGCGCGTTGACTGCCAATTCAGATCACGTCATTACGATCGGCGGGCTCTCCAAAGACTTTGGACTCGCTGGTTACACAACTGCTTGGGCTTGTACCAGCAACCAATACATCCTCAAGGCGTTACAAAAACAGAGTCATTTTTTCCGGCTATCGGCTCCAATCCAGCGAGCGATTGAAACATTCCTGGAGCCGGAATGGCAAATCCCATTCACACAATCTAATCGCATCAAACTCGGTCAGCATTACGCCGACACGTGTAACGAAATGCACGAGCTTGGCGTCAAAGTAACCCCTGCTCAAGCAGGCTTGGTCGCTTGGCTCGACCTTCGCTCATATCTGAAAGCTGCCGACGAAGATAGTCAGTTGGCACTGTACCGTTATTTGCTCGAACAACATCGTGTTCATTTGAGCCCCGGATCAGGCTTTCATTGTCGAACACCAGGGTTCTTTCGAATCTGTTTTAGCCAGGAAAAAGTAACGCTTCGCGCGGGACTGCGACGAATTCAGCAAGGACTGCGTCAGCACCATCACAACAGCACTACGAAATTTATGGAGGTTTGAACGATGATCGTCCGACAATTTATGGATCACAAAGAACAGTTACAGGTCTTCGTTGAGCGCACCGTTAATTTGGTCATGCAACGTTTGAGTGAACAAGCGGGGCAGAAAATCGGCTGCATCTACTCCAATGACATTGTTGAAGAATCTTTAGTCGACTTGCTTTACCCGATGGCAGAACGCTACTCTTTCGATTCGGAGGCAATTGCTCGCGAATTCGTTAATGATTATTTGCCTGAAATCTCCATCGCCTGCCGGATTGATGCCGAGCGATATCAGACAGAGGATCCGGCTCTTGAAAACCTCGACGAAGTGTTTTACGCCAGCAACGGATTCTGGGCCACGGTTGCTTACCGAATCGCCAACGCATTGTTAAAGCTGAACGTGCCAATCATCCCACGTGCGATCTCTGCGGTCGCTCATTCACGAACGGGGGTCGACATTCATCCAGGTGCGACGATCGAGCCTGGATTGTTTATCGATCATGGAACAGGAATCGCGATTGGCTGCACTGCCGTGATTCATTCCAATGTCAACTTGTACAATGGCGTTGTGTTAGGAACTCGTAGCAAGCCGCGAAAGAAAACGGATGAAGCGACTGCAACCATCAAGAAACGACATCCAACTATCGAAAGCAACGTCAGCCTATACACGAACGCATTCGTTGGTGGCGACGTAATGATCGGGGCAGGAACGACCGTAGGCGCATACGCATTTGTCTGTCACGACGTTCCGGCCGACTCCGTGGTGTTTGGCAAAACTGGTAGTGACAAACCAGCCGTACCCCAGGAAATCCTCCCTGCCCAGCCTGCAACAATCGAATACATGATCTAGCCACCTGAGGCTCCTCGGGTGACAGTAGGTAGTTACACTCACCGAGGGGCCGTCTACCCGCGCAGCCAACGCCAAGCGGGTTCCACGTAGACATGGTTCAAGAACGTGAACGTGTAGCGAACCAGATTCAAAGGCTTTGGGAATCGCCAGAAAAGTTTCGGCATCGGCAAGGCAAAAAGCAAAAACAATCTGGCGTACATCGCCAGAGATGGCCGCACACTTAGTTGTCCTTCTTGATAGTCCGCCTGCGCATCCAAGATCATGTCGACAGCAGGCATCATTTCACAACACAAATTAAAAAATCTTTCAAATTTTGCCGTTGTTTTGTCACCCAGAATCATGACCGGTAACTGGCCGGCGAGACTCCACTCGGTGACCAGGTGATGAATCATCTCGGTTACCTTCGTCGCCGACCGTTTGGCCTCGGTATGAAAAAAAGTTGCCTCGATTGTGTCAGCAAATTTGTCCTGAATGTCACCGCGGCGAATGATGTCGCGCAATTTGTTCAGTCGCGTTTCCAATTCGTCAGTCAGTCGCTTGAGCGGAAACCCCGCGATCGATTTCAGCGGAGCATCCGATTTTAGAAACTCCACTGTTGCCGCAGCATAAGCTTCGCGTTCTGCTTTTTCGTCAATCGTATCCAGCGTTCGATCAACAACATCAATTGCTGCAATGAGGTTGCCAAGGTCAACATTGAGTTTTTCATCAACCGAAATGCCAAACGGCTCGGTGATCAGATAAAACTCTTCGTTCATCTTGCGATAAACCGCGCGAATACCTGTCCAATCGACCGCTTGCATAGTGTGTTCAGCGCCGGGAACAGAGGGCATTGTTGGCCTGATGTTTTTGGTAAATTCAACGGAGTTCACGACTCGTCTAGTGGTCCAACCGATCTGAATTGACCGTATGCAAATCCGGTTTGCTACGTCATTTTCAGATTGAAATCCTTGCATGGACTGGTCAATTCAGTTTTGACGGACCACTAGTCATGAAGTTAACCGCGATTCATGACGCTGTACAACGGAATTCAATCAATCGGAAAAGATCAATTTTGACTTTTCCAAAATTGCTCATGTCAGCGAACTAAAACCAGGGGCTGTCCACGAACATTGATGGCCTCAGAGATGTGAAAGCTCGGAGGGCTTTGAATTTTCAAGCTAACTAAGCAAGAGGAATTACGGCAATCTAAGGCCCAAATGGTTCTGAGCAAAGTATTGCCAATTAATTTGCTGGAACTTTAGTCAGTTCATCTTTAAGCACCGTGTCCAAGGCTTTTTCCGCGATCGTGATCGTCTCATTGACATTCAAGTTGCCCTTGAGAATGTAAGACGAGTTGACGATGTAGAGGCCATCAACCGAAGACTTCATGGGCGGCAGCAAGTCACTGTAACCCAACGTCGGGATTGCCATTACTGTTCGGACTCGCGAGATCTTGAAATCAACGACGTCTTGGCGTGTGAAGTCGGGATACATTCGATCCAGTGCCGAAAGAAAGCTCTCCTGAATCTCTTCATCGGATTTCTCAAACAACTCGTGCTCTGCGGGAACATACTTGGGAAGGAATACAAGCGACTGACCCTTAAGCTCGTCTGGGTCAACGATAGTCGTCATCTCAATCACCGCAGTCATCGGCACCCAGTCATCAGTGATGTTGGTGACGTAGTAAGGTGAGATTGGTTTTTTAAGCAGAACCGAAGCACAAATAATCCCGAGGTATTCAACTTTGTCGAAACGATCGCGTTCATCCTGGCTCAAGTCGGTACAGACACGGCTCAAAATTGAGTTGGGCGTCGTCATGATGACTTTGTCGAAACGCTCAGCCGGCTTGTTGTCGTAAGAAATCGTAAACCGACCGTCTTCGTCCTTGGTGACTTGGGAGATCGGAGAATCCGTACGTACATCGACGTCCAATTCGTCGAGAACCGCAGCAAGGCGATCGATAATTTTTGAGTATCCGCCAGTGACGTAACCAAACATTTCTTTTTTAAGTCCGGTACGACGGGCTTTGTACATTCGACTGATGCAGGCCCAGATAAACGAAGCCGATGTCTTCTTGTAGCTTTCACCGAGTTTGGCTTTTAACAGCGGTTGCCAGATTTTTTCAAAGGTGCCCTTGCCAGACCAGCGGGTTAGCCAGTCGGCAACCTTGGTATGCTCAAGTCGCTGCCAGTTTTTGATCTTGGAAGCGTAGAAAATTGTTGCCCCCAGTCGGAGCTTTTCAATCATCGTCAGCGGGGGGAATTTGAGGAATTCCGCGGTGTCGGACATCGAGTAAAGGGTGTCGTCGGTGTAGAATCCTGTCTTGGTTTCGATCCATCGCAGGTCGTCGCCCAAGCCGATTTCCTCAACCAGATTCCGCGTTCGCGAATCCGACAGTAGCGTGACATGGTAGTGCTTGTCAAAAACAACATCGCCAATGTTCCATACGCCAGCCAAACCACCAAGCGTTGGCGCCGCTTCGATCAACGTGACGTCGTGACCTTGTTTGGCCATCCGCATCGCAAGAGTCAGGCCAAGCATTCCGCCACCTACGATGGCAAATTTTGTTTTCGATTCAGTTTTGACAATCATGTTGTTGAGCAAGTTGTAGAGAGGTGTATCTTTTAAAAAGTGCTTTTAGAATCAATATTAATTGGCTAACATTTAAGTTCTTCTCAGGTTGTGGGCTCAAGTACGCTAACGGTCTAATGGCGGGGCAAAAATAAGGATCACTCGGGTTGTAACGATTGGAATTTGACGACTTGATTAGAACGTTTTGAGCCCTTCGGGTTTTCGAGAGTTCCCGCTCCGCTCCCTTGCATTGTTTCGCGGAAAGGCTTCGCCAACGTCGGGCCAAATATTGGCAACTGAAATTGGGCGCAACCTTTTGGTGGGTAAAATTAGCAGCTCAAGTTTAAGCACCTGAAGTTCATATTCCAGTCAAAACGCTCACAAACGAGAATTTAGCCAATAGAGATTCAACTCGATTTCCCCTTAAACGAGCATGTTGGAAGAATGAGTGACTATCTGAACCGAATCGAAGAAGAATGGCGCGAGCGTGCTGATGAGCTTGGTCGTTGGGCAATGGAGCGCTTGGTCAATCGGACTGATATTTGGGGAAGATATTTGGCTCCCAAGTATCGAGGTGAAGATCAGAAGAACAAAGCGATCACTGCCCCATTTAAACAGGAACGTGGCAAGATCTTTCTTCAGGAATCGTCGCTGGTCAAGCATTTCAAGTCCAGGCCTGGAGGGGGGATTCTTGGACTTCATAGCGCATCAAGTGACGGTACGTCACGATGGTTTGCGATCGACATCGATTTGCATGATGACGATGATCTGTCGGTGACTAAAGAAAGCAACTACGTCGCCGCGGTGGCATGGCGGAAGCAGTTGGTCGAAATGGGATTTGATCCACTGCTGACCGATTCCAATGGAAAAGGCGGTTTCCACTTGATGGTCGTTTTTCAAAGACCGATGGCAACCAAGTCAGTATTCCATTTCGTTGAGCGGTTGATTTCAAATTATCAGAAGCTGGGTTTGGATCGAGAGCCCGATGTATTCCCTAGCTCGGCAACCAGTCATCAAGGCGGTTGGCTCCGTCTGCCGGGCCGCCATCATACCAAGGCGCACTTCACTCGGGTTTGGAACGACGAGCCGTGGGCAGAGGACAAAATCTGGCTGGAGGGGCATGAAGCGATCGATCGAATTCTCGATCTTGGGTTGGCCAGTGAGTCGAGTCTTGTTGCGCAGTCAATGAACGTCAAGTCGCGGACCATTTGTCTGGATTTTGATGGTGTGATCCACTCCAATCAACATGGCTGGCAGGGAGAGGCCGTGATTCCCGATCCTCCGATCCACAAAGTCGATCAAGCGATTGCGGAGTTGCGAAAAGACTACCGAGTGGTTGTGTTTTCGGCGCGGTGTCGAACCGACGAAGGCGTCGAAGCGATTCGGGCTTGGCTGGTCAAACACAATATCGAAGTTGACGAAGTCTGCCGCGACAAGCCCCCGGCACATGTCTACGTAGACGATCGCGCGGTTCGATTCTCGGGTGACTGGCCGCAGACGATTGCAGAGATCCATAATTTTCGCAAGTGAACTCTTGGGCAGCAATTGGATTAGATTTCTCCGGTCGCCGGTATGTTAAAGAACTACCAACCGCCAACACCGATGGATTCGCTTGTTTCGAAAATCTTCGGGTACGGTTTGTTTGCTGATTTCGCGGCACTCGAACTTTGGTAGTGCGGCCGGATCAAATTTAAAGCGTCGAAAGTTGGTCGAGAAATAGACCACGCCGCCGGTTCGCATGATTTGATGGACAAGGTCCAGAAGTTCAACATGGCACGATTGAATTTCCCAATCCTGATTCGTCTTTTTACTGTTGGAAAACGTGGGTGGATCGACGACTGCCAGATCGTACATCCGCATCGGGTTGTCAGCAGCCGATTTTAGAAACTCCAGAATGTCCGACTGAATAAAATTATGTTTGGAGTCACTCAATCCGTTGACGTCCATATTCTGCTGCGCCCAATCCAAGTAGTTTTTGGAAAGGTCAACGGTTGTCGTTGAGCTGGCGTGGGCTTTGGCGGCGTACACTGAGAACGAGCCGGTGTAAGCGAACAAGTTAAGGAAGTCTTTGTCTTCGGCTTCGTTGAACACCATCTGCCGAGTCTTGCGATGGTCGAGAAAAAGTCCGGTGTCGACGTAGTCGGTCAAGTTGATCAAAAATTTCAAGCCGCCTTCATTGACGGTGGCAATCTTTCCAGCCCGCGAAACCTTTTCATACTGCCGATTGTTTTGGTCTTTCTTGCGCCGCTTCAAATAAACGTTGGTCTCTGGAATACCGAGCGTCTGGGCAGCAGTCTCGCACATCAGATCAAGCCATTGGGCATGGCGGGCGATGTCTCGCTCGTGAGGCCGCTCATATTCAGTGATGTGCAGGTAGTCTTCGTAACGATCGACAACCAAAGGGATCTCCGGGATGTCACGTTCGTATAGTCGGAAACAGGTAATGTTCCGCTTGGTCGGCCAGCGACGAAGATGGCGGGCCAATTTAGTCAAACGATTTTTAAACAGCCCCGCTTGCTCACGGTCTTTGTCGGTCAATCCACCAAACAACGCGGTCGGTTGCGATTCCTCGGCGGAAGTTGAATCAGGAGCAGAGTCAGTATCGTCCGTCGTCTTCGGTGGTGTTGCCGCAGCGTTTTCTTCTCTTTCTTCATCTACCGCGATACCGCTGAGGTCGGGTTGAGCGTCCTCGATGGGTTTCCAGTCCGATTGGGTTTTGGCAGTAGTGGCCGAAGATTCCAAAGCGGCGACATCAGAAGTCTCGCCTCCGCGATTTGGTCGTGGTGGCCGAGGCCCAAGGAATTGATAGTAAGTGCACTCCAATCGCCCGTTGAAAAGTTTCCGTCGCCGCGTCGCCTGTTTTTGAATCAGCCCTTCAAATTTGGGCATATTGGTGATCAGAAACAGAGACCAGGTTGGTAGACGCTGCATGATAGCCGGGATGGATTGGTAGAGTCCGATCAACCGTTGTTGCTGGTCAAGTCGTTCTCCGTAGGGCGGATTGGTAACGATGCAGCCATACTTTCGATCGCTCCGCAATTCGGCAAACGGCTTCTTTTGAAAGTCAATGTATTTGGTCACACCTGCTTGGTCCGCATGGTAGCGGGCTTTGTCGAGTACGTCGGCGTCGCGGTCCGAGGCAATGATCTCCATCTCAATATCGGTTCGCTTCAGATCATTGGCTTCCTCGGAGGCCGCATTCCAGAGCGATTTGTCAATCGTGAGCCATTGGGACGAAGCAAAGTCTCGGGAGATTCCTGGAGCAATATTGCACCCAGCAAGCGCCGCTTCGATGGCGATTGTTCCCGAGCCGCAAAAAGGGTCCACCAGCAGGCGACCGGGACGCCAAACGCTAAGGTTGACCAGAGCGGCACCAAGCGTTTCCTTGATTGGAGCTTCGGCAACCAATCGTCGGTAGCCGCGTTTGTGAAGACTTGGACCTGTGGTGTCGAGTGTTAACGTCGCGACGTCGTTGAGCAGCGCAACTTCGACTTTGTAGGTCGCGCCCGACTCGGGGAGCTCAGCGACTCCGTGGTGCTTTTGCAGGCTTTCGACTAAAGCTTTTTTCACCGTCCGCTGGACCGCTGGAACACTGGTGAGCTCCGAACGTCGTGATTTTCCCACAACCGGAAACGCCGCGTCTGCTGGAATGTACCGGCTCCAGTCGAAGTCTTTGACTGTGTCGAAGAGCGCATCGAAGTCCGGACTTTCAAATTGCTGGATCTGAATTAGAACTCGATCGGCGGTTCTAAGCCAGATGTTTGCTCGGCAGACTGCCGTCCAATCGCCTTCGAAATCAATCCGGCCAGGCTGCGAGACTTTCGGTTGATAGCCAAGTGCGATCAGTTCGCGTTTTACGAGGGCTTCAAGTCCAAACGCACACGCAGCAGTTAGTATCAAGGCAACACTCAGGTAAATTTTAAAATGACAGAGTGGGTGTCTCGCGAAGGTACGAGGCCACGAAGGTACAAGTTACGTTGGAACTATTTTTTCGAGTAGCCCAGCCAACGTAGAAAAAGGACAGTTTTCCTGGTCCTCCGCGTCTCGGCGAGAAACAACTTCCATCATTGAAGCATACGAAGCTCCCTGATCATCCCGAAACAACCGAGCGAGGCTCATTTTTGATTGGTTTCGGATTTTTCTTTGGAGGATTTTGGCTTCGCCTTCTTTTTGGTTTTTGATTCTTTCACTTTTATCGGCAGCTCGGCATTCATGATAGGAGTGTCCCAGCCAACCATGTCGAGCGGCTTAACGCCTTCGTAGTAACCCGAATTCATTTGAAATGTCGATGGATTGTAAGGACCAACCATCGCGATGTCGTTGTCGGCTTTAATCTCTGCTTCCATGCCCGCTGCCCAGAAGCAAGCGTTGATGAGCATCCGACGAAAGCCATCGTCGCGAATATCTTCCGACGCTCCTGAGGTCGTATTGAATACTCGGCCAGTGGCACCGTCCTTACCTGAGTAGGTTCGAACCCAGGAATTTGGACAAGGCTTTTTGTCAGTTACCGGTTCAGAACCTTTTTTCATTGATACCAACGGTTGAGTCATCGCCAAGACAGTACTGCCGGGCATCGGATCGGTCCAATAGCCGCCGCACTCGGCCCACGGGCTTTCAACACCCGTCATGATCGGATGACTTTTTTGCGACTCAACGATATCCAGCCTCGTACTCATCTTGTGGTTGGTACCATAATGCGAGACCCATGTTTCCCCTAGAACCTGCCGACCGAATCCGCCTTTAAAATCAGCGTCAGGAAATCGAAAGTCATATTTTGCGAACTTTGAATCCTTGGGGATTCTAAATGCGTGCGTCGAAGTACGAAGTCCAACAACCGGTCCGGCCCGATCAAGGTAGTCGACGATCGGTTGCATTTGGTCGTCAGGAAAGTTCTGAAATCTCAGAAAAACAACAGCTAGGTCGGCATCCTTAAGCACCTCGGTGCCCGGCATGTAACTGGACCCAGGCAAAATCTCTCCAGTTTCCTTGTCGATTGAGAACAGCACGGTGCATTTGAATCCGTGATGCTTGGCCAGAATGCGAGCCAACATCGGCAGTGTTTGCTCACCACGATATTCATGGTCCCCTGCCAGAAAGACAATGTGTTTTCCTTTGCCGACGCCCTGAGTGCCCTCATAGACTAAATGCTCGCTCGAAACGGTTTGCGAATTCGCTGTTGGAGTTGCCGCGAAAAGAAAGCCAATGGCCAAAATCGCAGTGAACACGAAACAGTGGAGATACTTCATTTGATTTGTCCGGTAGAAAAAAGTGGCTGCAGAGATCAACGCTGAAACGTTGGTGAAAGCGAAAGCAGGTCGCCATGTCTCTCAGTAAGATGATTGAACCCCAAATTTAATTAGATTTCAAATGCGAAACCAAAGAAAAATGGATCGACGCTGGAAGAAGGTGACAAATTGAGCGGAAGATAGTTAAAAAGTCAAAGTTGTCATTGATCCAAATCTTTCAAATTAGAGGGATCCAGAACCTAAGCCCTAATTTTTAAGAAGGTTGAGGTTTGGGGCTTGAGCGAGGCAGTCATTCCTCTTTCCAGTCGTAGGGTTGGCCGCGGTTCCGCAGAAGAATGTTCGTCGAATTTTTGTGAACCTGCCGCCTCAGTACCTGTCCTTATCCCCAACACGGGGCAAGCTTGCTCGCCCTTGCAAGTCGCGGGACGTTACGGCGCAGTTCAGATCGGCGCTATACCCAGCGTCACCAACTTTAAAGGTGATTGTTTACTGTCCGAGTTTTTCCCGCGACTTGCAGGGGCGAAGCCAAGTTGCGTAAGCGGCCAACGGCTTGCCTTGGTCAAACCCGAAAACGAAACAAGACAGGACTCGATGTCGTTCAGTAGCTCAGTTGGTTAGAGCATCAGATTGAAACTCTGACGGTCGCGGATTCGAATTCCGCCAAATTCACGATCTCATTTTTCCTGTCACTTTTTCGTAGTCTTTCGCTCCGCCAAAGATGCGCTCGTGCAAACATGTCTTTCGAAGTTCAAAGGGAGCTACCAGTGACACAAACCATTTCAAACAACCGACTGCTCGAATACCTGGCAACCGCTTGCACCAGCACGGGGCAGGCAACGTTCTACAATTCGCGAGAAGAACAGTCTGGGGCACTGGCTGAACTTCACGCTGGCGTATTAAATGTTGACCGTCGCGCGTACACGCTCTCGGCCGCTTTGCCGATCAACGACCGTAACCGACAGGAGATCGTTTACAACTTGATCGCTCAAGGCGTCGCGACCGAGGATCGAGAGCTGGAAAACCAGGCGATCGAATATGTTATTCGCGAGCTGCCTTTTAGTCGTTGGTTAAAACTTTTGGTACGTTTGAGTCGTAACAAAGTCAACAACGCTCGCTTGCGGCGCATTTGCCGGGAGTTCTGGAACAAGTACGGTGACGCGTACCACGCGATCAAGTACCGAGCGAAGTTTCGAACCGTTTTGCGCCATTGCCACATCGGCGAAGGCGAAGATCCGCATCGGGCTGAGGTTCATCGCTGGATCTTTGGGCGCTTGCGAAATCCTGCAGACGTTCAGCACAACCCATTGCTTCGTTCGCGATTGACTGCGGCAGACGACCTGGGAGCTTGCTTTGACCTTCCACTGGAAATCGGTCGCGATATTGCAGTGGCTTGCCACGGAATGAAGCCGAAAGAGTTCACCGAGCAGTTTGCTGGAAAAAGCGAAACCGAATCGGGCGACGCAATCGTTGCTCGTGGTCGCGCGACCCGTAAGCAATCTTTGATTGCAAATCGTCAAGCCGGTACTGACGTTGACTTTAAGCGGTTCGAATTGATCGAATTGCTTCAGCATGGTTACCGGGTGCGAGACGACCAGGAAAGCCCGGAAGCGTTCGCCAAGATCCGTGACGAGTTGTACGCCGCAATCGATTTGCAGGCAAAGCGATTGGCTCGCAACTTGCAACTGCCTGACAATGTACACGCAATCGTTGACAACAGCGGTAGTGCACGTGGCAGCGACGAGCGAGCTTATCACGCGTTAGCTGTGATCGAAGCGACGTTCCGTGTCATCGGAGCTGCGTCCGAAAAGTTGGGTACGTCGTTGACGTGCCACTTTGTTGGTGACGCAGGCGAAGGCAACACGTTGCTCAGTCCAGCCGGAGGTACCGACTTGCGGCGACCGCTGGCCCGTGCCTTGGCGGCTCGGCCTGACATGGTAGTCATTCTGTCGGACGGCTACGAGAACGTATCGGCTGGTAGCGTTGCCCAAATTCTGGCGACCCGCGCGGTGCGGGAAAGCGGGATTGGCGTCGTTCATTTGAACCCGGTCGCTGCGGCTGAAGCTGGCGGTACGCGCCGATTGGCCGAGAACCTGCCAACCTACGGCTTGGCTGATCCAAAGCAACTGTCGATTTCGTTGTTGCTGGGTGAAGCCACGACCGACACACGTCGATTGTTTGCTTTGTTTGATCGAATTGAAATTGCTTTAAAAGGAGACCACGATGAAATTGCACGAATTGTTTAGCGAGCTGATGATTGGTCAGCCGCAAACGGTCGGTAACATGACCGTGATCCCGTTGAGCAATCGTTCCAATGCAGAGCCTCAGTCGCGTGCCAATGTTGGTTCAAGTCGAGATCTGTTTCTGGAGCGTGACGAGAGCTACAACTCGCTGGTGTTGGGTACGCATGCCGACTATGTCACGATCGTACCGCAAGGTATGGCCTTGATTACTCGGCAGCGAGCCCAGGACCGTGCGATTCCCAGCACGCACCTGGTACATACGACTCCAAAGAAAGTCGGCGCGTTTTGTATTCAATCGAGCCAATGTGGTCTGATGAGTAAAGATCGCAGCTCAGAACACAAACTGCGGATGCTGCCGTTGGCAGTTCGTTACGAAGCGTATTTGCGTCGCAATGAGTCGGCTGAGTCGTTCAGCTCGCTGTGGCAAAAGCTGGGACAATGGAATCACCGATCTGGCGTTAACGGTGACTTCCTGGTCAGCTTTTTCCAGCAGTACGCTCGGAACCTCAGCCAATTTGTGGCCCAGTTCGAGCTTACGCCTCAGCAGCGCGGTGCGATCGTTCTGATCAACGGTCGACTGGCAGGTGTCGAAGTGGCGCCTAACAGCGAATACTTTGCTGGCCTTTTTCAACCGCTAATTCGTGACTGTTACGGTGCCGAAGCGATGTTGGCGCGTGGCGAAGCGACGCCTAAGGCGAGTGAGCTATTGTCAGACGTGAATTCGCTTGATGATCTGGTCGCCGCTGTCGACGAGTTGGCTGAGACCGAGAACCGGTTTGCAGCCGATGTTGCGCAGGAAGTTCAGACGTTGGCGATGCAGTCCAGCGATGACCACGCGTTGGCGGGTTTGAAAGTCGTCAACATGGACGGGGCTTCGCTCGCTGGTCAGGGTGTTTATTCGGATCAGGCTCGGGGCTTGGTCTACGCCTCGTTGATGGCCCGTCCAGCGTAGCCAGTCATATGGCGTCTTTAGATATCACGTCTTTCAAATTGACCGTTAGTTAACACCACGTCTACTGTTCTACAGCGGGCGTGGTGTTTTCCGTTGAGGGCGTGGTCACTTCCGTAATGGGGGAGGTAACTTCTGTAGTGGGCGAGCTAATAAGTCTAACTCATAACCGGTCGACAGGGACTTGCCACCTCGTCCACTGCCCAATCCCGTCTTGGTACCCAGGTCTTGAAACTGCTTATCGGATCCCAAGCCCAACCCAGAGCCTGGATTCGAACGTTCGTTGATTCGATCGATTGCGTTGGTGGCTTGGAGACGGACTCGAGCTTTTTTCGAATTCGCGACTACAGCCTGAAGTGCTTTGATGCTTTTTTGAGTTCCAATCGTACCCAGTAGTTTGCACGCGGTCAGTTGCGTGTCAACTGAAGTGTGGGATGCGAACGAGACAACATGTGATTCAATTTCAGGCCCAAATTTTGAAAGTGTCAACGCGACTCGCTGCCGTTGCTCTGTGTTCAAACGTTCGGCCAACAAAGGAATCAGCTTAGGGTTTGAGAGGCCTTCAATGATCTTGTGAGTAGAATCGCGTACATAAAATGAAGCGTCGTCAATGCCGTTGAGAATCCACTCGAGGCTGTGCTCTGAATCTTTTTTGGCAAGCGTTTCAATCGCCAGAATTCTTGTTGAAGATTCTTGGGCGAGAGCAAATTTTTGCACGAGTTCGACAATCGCCGGGTAACGTGTTGAAGGCCAGCTAGACTGAATTTCCGCGATCGCAGTACGAACTTGAGTAGGGTCGCGAGCGTCCATGGCTTGTTCTGCAAGTCGCCGAAATCGAGGGGGCAGTTCGGCAAGCGAATCTTGGGAAATCAGTTTGTCTGGTTGGACGGAGGTCTCAATTAAAGTCGCGCGCGGCGCAAATGACGGTGGCCGGCCAAACACTTGTTCTTCGTTCGGGTTTTCTCCAAAGCTAACGGGGGCATTGGTTGTTGCAGTTTTCAAGATTTTACCAGGCGCAGAATCAGTTGCCGGAGTGATCAAAGCATTTTTGGAAAGTGACTCGTTGTCGGGATTTACGCCCGGTGATTCCGGGTTCTCGCCCGCTTGTTCCGCAGAAGGTGTACTTCCAGATTTCATCTCTTTGTTGTTTACAATGTTAGGAATGAACTCATTCTCGGGCGGAAAAAAATCGGACTTGTCAGTTTGCTCAGGCAATCGTTTTGCGTTTTCATTTGCATCGAATTCAAATGCATTTGGTTTTGGTGGGGCTTCGTACCTGAAACTGCCGGAGCGTAATTTATTGTTTACCGAAACTGAGCTGGTCTCGGGCATTTTAAAGTCGTTGGGGAACACTGGCGATTCGTAGGAAGTTCGCTTGGCAAGAGATCTTTCGGCTTTCGATCCAACTTCGCCAAAGGACTTTCGCACTGTCTTGGCTTCGGGTTTTGGAGGCTGCTCTGGAGACTTCCAAATGACTGGGAGTTTTTTGGGGGTCGGGTGGGCGAGCGAGAATTGGTTTTGCGATTTTAGGGTAGGCTTGAGTCGTGCAACTTCGCCCGACAGACTCGTTGCATCGTCTTTGGATGGAACGACAGGGGTAACCGAGTCCGGCATCTGGGGCTCAGCCAATGGTGGTTCTTGATCTAAGCCGTTTGAATTCGCAGCATAGCGAAGTGGCGTTTGAAACGGTGGAGCTTTTTCTTGCCCCAGAGAAACCGAAGGTGGGGAAACTTTTGCTTTGGCAAGCTGCTGACGGTTCTCTATGCTTGGTGAACCTTTAAAGTGATCGCGCTTGGTTCTCGAGCTGAAATTTGAACCAGTTGATTGCTTTGGCAAGTTTTGTTGTGGCGGCTTTAGACTACCACCATTAAGTAGAGAGATTTCGTGCTTGACGAAAGCAAGATCATTTTTGGAAAGCCGGGAAAATGGTACTTCGATGACAACTTGATTCGTTTTTTTCAGGGTAACCGAAGTTGGGTTGATTTTCATCAGCTCGGCTTCGGTCGAGAAGCTACCTGAGTTGTCCGACCAAAATCGCGTCGCAGTCTGTCCCGCGGACGCTGAGTTCAACAGCAACGTTAGCGAGATCGAGAAAACAGTCACCGACAGCAACTGTGGCCGCAGGTTCGTCGCGAACATTTTACTGAGATCCATCTCCAACTCCGTGCTGTCTAAAACTGCTCTTAAATAATCTGAAAATGACTGAGAAATCTGCGACTAATTGACCTTGAGCACGCGTTCTCCACAATCGGCCCATTTTTACGTTTGTTTGGCTTTAATTCAATGGAAGTTACTTTGAATCGGCAGCTCCGTGCTATCTGAGTTAAGCACTATTGGACAATCATCGGTTCGTCCAATGCTGTTTTGTGTCGTAAAAAACATGCCTTTCCATTTTCTCGAGGCATGTAGATAATTGACTTTAATGACAGCATTTAGCGCCAAATATTGAACTAAGAATTATTATTACCCAGAGCGATCCAAGTGATGAGCAACTCTCGAACAATCAAGATTTTCGACACGACCTTGCGAGACGGGGAACAGTCACCCGGCGCAAGTATGAATCTTCAGGAAAAAATGGAGATTGCTCAGGCGCTGATAGAGCTAGGGGTCAATGTGATCGAAGCCGGTTTTCCGATCGCTTCACCGGGAGATTTTGAGTCAGTTCGAGAGATCGCAAACAATTTTCGCGGTGCCGAAATTTGCGGCTTGGCCAGGTCTAACGAACGCGATATTGATCGGGCGTGGGAAGCATTGAAAGGTTCGGCAGATCCGAGAATCCACGTTTTTCTGGCCACTAGCGCGATTCACCGCGAGTTCAAACTAAAAATGAGTCTCGATGAGGTCATTTCGCGTGCAGTTGCTGGAGTGGTTCATGCGAAAAGTTACTGTGACAACATTGAGTTTTCTCCAGAGGATGCTGCTCGGACCGAGCCAGATTTTTTGTGCCGTGTGGTCGAAGCAGTGATCGATGCTGGTGCAACGACGGTCAATATTCCCGATACGGTAGGTTACGCAACGCCTGAGCAAATGGGAATTTGCATCAAGAACCTCGTTGATCGTGTCCCCAATATTGATAAGGCCATCATCAGTGTTCACTGTCACAATGATCTCGGTATGGCGGTGGCCAATAGTTTGGCCGCTGTTCAAAACGGTGCCGGGCAAATCGAATGCACGATCAATGGAATTGGCGAACGGGCTGGAAATTGTTCGCTCGAAGAAGTCGTAATGGCAGTTCGGACGCGAGCGGATTTTTATGACTTTGACACGAGCATCAATTCCAAGCGACTAGTTCCGACCAGCAGACTTGTTTCTACAATCACAGGTCTGGAAGTTCAGCGGAACAAAGCGGTCGTGGGTAGGAACGCTTTTGCTCACGAAGCAGGAATTCATCAAGATGGAATGTTGAAGGAGAGGACGACTTACGAAATCATGCGTCCTGAGGACGTTGGGTTTGCCAGCACGGATCTGGTGCTTGGAAAACATAGTGGACGAGCCGCTTTGGCAGATCGAGCGAAGCAACTTGGTTTTACTTTGACCGGCGAGCAGCTTCAGAGTGTTTTTGAACAGTTCAAAGAATTGGCCGATCGCAAGAAAGAGATTTTCGATGGTGATATCGCTGCTCTGGTGGAGCACGAAATTCTCGGCACGATCGAGGAGGAGTGGTCGCTGGTCTCGTTCGATGTAGAGTTGAAATATCAACAGCCGCCGCGCATTACACTGTGCCTGAGCAAAGGCGATGAGCAGCAGACAGTAGAAATTGCCGAAGGCTCCGGTCCGGTCGATGCGGCTTTTCTCGCAGTCAAAAAGATTACTGGCGTTGAAATGAACTGCAAAGAGTTTCACGTTCGCAGTACGTCGTTGGGCTACGATGCTCCCGGCGAGATCACTTTGGAGACCGAGCACAACGGACAGATTTTTCGCGGTCGCGCGGTCTCGACCGACTGCGTGGAGGCTTCGATCAAAGCAGTACTCAACGCGACCAATCGAATTCTGGTCGCCGATCGAGTTGCCAGTAACGCTTCTTGACTAAGCTCGGTTCTGGATAGATTCCTGTCGCCGTCGAGAGATATTTTTTTGGCCGGATTCGTAAGATTCCGAGGTTTTCGTCTGGGTGTTTCAAACCCAAAAAACGCCACGAAAAATGGCCGCAGGGTTTCCTGCGGCCATTGGTTACTTTAGATCAGATCGGTTTCAATTACCTAAACAAGTTTTGGATTCCGAAGGTGAAGAAGACATTGGTCACGAAGTTGATGACTTCTTCTTGAGGTTTGAATCTAAGAATTAACGTGTCTCCGGCTTTGATCAAAATTCTGCTTCGTCGGTTGTTGATGGTTTCATTGAGATCGACCCGGATTGCGATCTGATTGTCGCCAGCGATCTGACGAAGGACGATTAGCTCTGTCGGAGGAAGGTTTTGTCCGGCACCACCAAAGAATCCGGTGTTTCGAGTCGCTCCCACTCCTGCGTTACCCGCAACTGATACTGCGGAGAGAACATCGAGGTCATAGTCACGCGGGATCGGGAATTCGCCGCCACCAAGCAATCCGCCTGTGTAGTACACATCGGTTTCACGAGTATCGACGTAGACGATATCACCGTCTCGAAGAATAATATCTTCGGCGCGAATGTTGGGTTGTTCGCCCGGCTTGAGACGAAGCGGAATTGACACTGTTGCAGTTTCGTCCGGAATCGAAGGCACGATACCATAAGGGAATTCGCTTGCCTTACGAGTACGGTAAAACTCGTCGAGTTGTTGGTCACGTCTAGCGATGTTGACTCGTTCACCTCGGAGGACGCGAATTTCTGCTTTCGCATTCACACCAGGCAGACCACCGGTTCTTGAAAGTGCGTTTAGCACATCATTCTTATAGGCAGGAAGCTGCAAAACGAAACCTCGACTACTTTGATCCGAACGGTCGGTAACTCCAGCCCGGCCACCAACTCCCTGAAACTGGGCGCCACGTTGGGCGCTTGAGTTATCTTGTCGAACAACGAAGATACGATAGGTTCGTTCGCGGAGCAAAGTGACGATAATTCGACCACCCGGTTTAAGAAGCGGTGTCGGTCCGCCGCGATAGGCCCGTTGGATCAACTGTTCGGCTTGTTGAAGCGTTAGACCGCGAACCGGAATTGGCTTGATCGCAGGCAATGACAAAGTTCCATCTTCGCGGATTGGAACCGGGAATCCGATCGCCGGTGGGAGATCGCTATCACCGGGGGGAACCTGTACTGGCGGTGTTTCTTCAAAGTTACCAAGCACTCCCTCCACGAAAATACCGAGCACGTCGTCAGCGTCGAGTGTGTAAAATTCGGGCTTTATTTGACGAAGCCGCGCCACATCGATCGGCCTTTTGTCGGCTTGCGGTTCAGCAAGGAACTGAGCCGGAACACGATCGGCCGGAATGGTGTCGATAGGCGAGAATAGTGCAGTACAGCCGGTAAGTGACATGCACAACGAGATCGTTGCCAGCACAGCCAGTTTGCCGTATCGAGTTCGATCGTTCGAGTTTTGTGCGGGGATGTGGTTAGCCATCGCTTCGGACTCCCATGAGTGCAGCTTACGCTGCGAAATTGTTAGTATGAGTTTTGTACTGAGTTCTAATTCTTGGCTGAACGCCAGGCTTGCTTGTTTCTAGTTTCGACTTGAGGACCACGGCTTGTGTGAAATTGCGGCCGGCAAAGGTGTGTTGGGTTTCACTGCGCCGTAACTCGTCGGTAAAGGTGTGTTGGATTTCACTGCTCCGTAGCTCGTCGGCAAAGGTGTGTTGGATTTCACTGCTCCGTAGCTCGCAGGCACAATCTGGGGAAGCTCGGCATGGATTGGCTCAGAAGTCTTCTGGGTCGGCGAGATCGACAAAGCTTCCCTGCTGATGATCGGTGGCAATCGTGTCGGCTGAGGTGTTGGAATTGATGGAGCTACTGTTGGCTGTTCGATTGGAGGCAAACTCCGTCGGGCAGCTGCTTGTTGGGCAGCTGTTTTTTTGGCAGCCTCATTCCGGCTGTTGACAATTGGAATGTCTTGTGGAAGAAGGTGCTTGGTCTTTTCCTGTTTAATTGCAGAGTCAACCAATCGTGAGATCATCACATCATGAAAATCACCTGCCTTGTCTTGTTTGGCAGCTGCGACTCCGGCTGGGTAGCCTTCGAACCATGAGTTGACACACTGGGCACCATCTACCGATTGAAATTGAGCTCCTCGGTAATCCGACGGAGGAAGGGCCGGTACAAATCCGTCGCCACCATTGCAAGTATCAATGTAGCCGGCGCAAAATCCGCTTTCAAAATGCTCCGCGTAAGGTCGTTGGCAGTTGCCGTAGCGAAGGTTGAATGCACGCTTTGCCCATACGAAGTCTCGATAACCGATGGTGATCGCTTCTCCAAATCCCAGACTACTGACCGAAGAACAGCCTATCGACTGTGCAACCATCAGTAATGCGAGCGAGAGAACCACGAGCTGGTTCAGGTATCTGGCAAACGGCTTTTTGTTTTCGAGTACTTCGGCTGATTTGTCGGACATGATTTCCCCCTACTTGGATTCCAACAAGACACGTGTCTCGAAGGATTTTTAGTGTGGACAACGTCCAACACCTCACCCAAGTAATCGCCCAATAAGCTATGCGGAATTTAACGAAGATTGCACTTATGCCATTTTTTGCGAAAAAAGTAGTCGTGCAGGCGATTCCTGTATCAAGATCTCCGATGCTTGCAGGTAAGTGCTGGCGCCATCATTTTTTGTACTGATACGTATTTGGCCACGAATAACACGAATCTTGGCGAACAGGAGCTTTCAATATTCGTGTTTATTAGTGAGATTCGTGGCAGCAAGAAGATTACCTCTTCTTTTTGCTTCGCGATCTCGGGTGCCATGCTGGCGCGCAGCAGAACACGCTTAACCTTTGCGTAACGTGTTGGTGGCTGGCCAAAGATATATTGCTCAAGCGGAGCTAGCGAGTCGCAATCAGGCGACCTTTCCATTTTCCAGTCGGATCACGTGATCTGCTTTGCCCGCCAACTGATCATCATGCGTGACCATGACGACGGTCAAATTCTCGTGCTTACGGAGCGCGTCAAGCGTATCCATCACCTCGCTGCCATTCTGAGCATCAAGATTGCCCGTGGGCTCGTCGGCTAAAAGAATCTTTGGATCCGATACGAGCGAGCGAGCGATCGCGGTTCGTTGCATTTCTCCACCGGAAAGCTGATTTGGTTTGTGCTTTAGTCTGTGGCTCATCCCGACCATCTCCAGCAATTCGGTGGCACGTTTTTTGTAGGCTCGCTTGTTACGAAGGTACCCGAAGAAACCATCCTGGACCATTTTAGGAACCAGCACGTTCTCAAGAGTCGTCAATTCAGGCAGCAAATGGTAGAACTGAAAAATCATTCCGAATTGAGAATTTCGCAGGGCTTCTTTTTTTCGCGACGGGAGATTATCAATTCGCGAACCGGCAAAGTGAATCTCACCACTGTCGGGCCCATCCAGGGTACCGAGCAAATGAAGCAAGGTGCTTTTTCCAGAGCCGCTTTGACCAATGATCGCAGTGAAATCGCCAGCTTGGATTGACAGTGAAACGCCTTTGAGCACCGGAACTTCGTGCTTTCCTTTATGGAAGCTCTTGTGCAGGTCATTTGCGGACATCACCGTTTGCTCGGCAATTTTCAAATTCGGAGAACCGTCGCTTTGGCGCTTTCCCTGATTGAACTTGATGCTTTGTTTTCTTGCGACATCACTCATAGCGAAGTGCCTCCACTGGATGTAGTCGTGCGGCGCGAAGTGCTGGGAGAACACTAGCCAGAACTGCGATCAGGATCGCTCCAAATCCCACTCCCAAAATCATGAGCGGGCTGATGATGGTCGGGATTTCTGAAAAATAGTAAATCGTTGGATCGAAAATTTCCTGACCAGTGACCGTGCCGACAAAATCGGCGATTTCATTGATGTAACGCACAAACACAAGCCCGAGAATGATACCGGCCCCTGTTCCGACGCTACCCAACGAGACTCCATAACCCAGGAAGATTGACATCACGCCTCGTGAAGGTGCCCCTAGAGCTTTGAGGATGCCAATGTCTTTCGTTTTTTCCACTACGATCATGTAAAACGTCGCCAAAATTCCAAATCCAGCAACTGCAATGATCAAGAACAGGAGAATGTTGAGAATTGTCAGCTCCATGCTTACCGCACTTAGCAACGGTCGTTGAGTGTCCTGCCAGGTTCGAATGTTATAGTTGAAATGTTCGGGCGGAAACTGGGCAATCAGCTTGTCACGGACCTCATCCAGGTCCGCGCCAGGTTTAAGTTTGATTTGAATTGTTGAAATGGTTCCTTCGTTGGTAAGCGGATCCATCATTCCACGGATTTGCTGCAACTCACTTAGCGGCATAAATGCGAACGAAGAATCATACTCGTGCATATTGGAAGAATAGAAATCGACCACGGTGCAGTTCTCACTGACCGGACGAGCATTCATTCCTACCGTCGGGAACATGATCTGAACGTCGTCGCCGGGACGGACCATGTAGATATCTTTAAGCTCACCCTCGGCGGTTTGCGATTTTATTTGCGAGATCGCGATGCCCAAAATGATCCCTGTGTACTGATCTTTCATTGGATCAAAAAGAGTTTCAGGGTCGATCGCAGGGCGATGTTCTGCGCCGGGATCAAACGGCGAAATACGATGAATTTTTGGTTGGCCTGCTTGAGATCTCACGGCAGCTGAGAACGCTGGGGCCTCGGTCGGATCCGTTGGTGGCGACTGAGCTGAATGGACGGTGTTGAGGTCGGGAGCTTCACTTGGGAGCGGCGCCAATTGGAATCCCGCTTCTTCAGGTGCCATACTCTCATCTTCCGAGCCCTCCTGGACCGGTTCAAAGTAACTGGCCGCCGTTACGTCGTAAAGATTCTTCTGCTCTTCTTCCCACCGGCGAATACGCTCTCGGTTATCAATCTTTCGGCGCCGATAGTCCCAACCGCCCAGATCAAACAATTCTTCATGCCCGCTGTTTTCGAGCTTGAACGAGAACCTTTGTTTTTTGGTTGCGCTAGTCAAGTACGGTTCGAAATCGGTGACCTTGCCAAACGTTTCATCATCAATTCCCAGCAGCATGATTTGCTGTGTGCATTGGCGACCGCGAAAATCGAACGATAGCAGGGCCGGATTTCGAACGACACAGGTTACATCCTGCAGGTCATCGCCGACGACATGTTTGACGATCTCAAGATGCTTTTGGGGGTAAGTGATTTCGCCCAAAAGTGGAGCCGAAATCTCGACGTCGGAAAGAATTCCATGAAGCCGGTTTTTCATCTGATCGACGAAGCCAGCCATGACACTATTGACGACGATCAAAGTCGCCACGCCCAAAGTAACGCTGACAATCGAAGCCAGCGCAATAAATCGTGTCCTCAGATATCGCCACGACAACAACAGTTTATACATCGCCAATCCTTTGGCTTGTTTGGTCGGCAGGCATCGCCCACCGTCGGATCAAGTCTCAAGCTTCCGTGCTTGGGCTGACATCATACGCGATTTGGCAATTATTGTTCAGCTCGAAGTAGCGGAAAAAGGATGATATCTCGAATTGATTGCGAATTAGTCAGCAACATGACCAGCCGATCGATTCCGATCCCCAAACCACCCGCTGGGGGCATGCCATTTCGTAGCGCCCGAACGAAGTCGTGATCCATTTTGGCCATCGAATCTTCTTCCGAAAGCCCTTCAAGTTGGTTTTGGAAAAGTTGTTCCTGCAAGTCGGGATCGTTGAGTTCGGTGTAAGCGTTAGCCAATTCCATCCCGTTGATGAACAGCTCGAAGCGTTCAGCAACCTCGGGATTATCCGCTTTTCTCTTGGTTAACGGGCAGATGCTAGCAGGGTAGTCGGTTACAAACACCGGACCAACCAAAGCATCTTCGACCTTCTCTTCGAACACTTCATTTTTGATGACGTCTGGGTGCTTGCCTTCAACGGGCAGGCCAAGCGACGCCGCATATTCTTTTACCGCCTCGCCGTCCGTCGGATCCACGCCGGTGTTTTCGGCAAACAACTCGTCATAGGTCTTTCTGGCAAAGGGCGTAGAAAAGTCAACTTGCGTGTCGCCATATGGGACCGTTGTACCAGCACCGATGGCTTGCAGTGCGTTTGCTATCACCGCTTCGGTCAGATCCATCATCGAGCGGTAGTCACCGTAAGCCTGATAGACCTCGATCATCGTGAATTCAGGATTGTGCTTGGGGCTGATTCCTTCGTTTCTATATACTCGGCCAAGTTCAAAAACGCGTTCCATTCCCCCAACCATCAAACGCTTGAGGTGAAGCTCAAGCGCGATCCGCATATTGAGCGGCATGTCGAGGGCGTTGTGGTGTGTTTCAAAAGGGCGCGCCGCTGCTCCACCAGCGATTGAGTGAAGCGTTGGCCCTTCGACTTCTACGAAGTCCTGGCTGGTTAACGTCTGGCGAATTGAAGAAACGATTTTGGAGCGATCGAGAAACCGGTCGCGCACGCCTTCGTTGTAAGCCAGATCAACATAGCGCCTGCGCTGTCGAAGCTCAGCATCGACGAGTCCTTTGTGTTTGGCTGGTGGTTGGTCAAGCGTCTTGCAAAGGATGTAAATTTTTTCAGCAAAAATAGACAGCTCACCGGTCTGGGTTCGGCGAAGCATTCCATCGATTCCAATCAGGTCTCCCAAGTCAAGGCATTCGATGAGCGCCCAGTTTTCGTCACCGACCTGGTTGCGTCCAACGAATAGCTGGATTCTTCCCGTCCAGTCTTCGATGTCGATGAATTGGAGTTTCCCTTTGTCGCGATGCAAAAGAATTCGGCCGGCGGCGCGGACTTTCGGCCCTGAGAGAGTGCCTTTGCCCTGCTCTTTGCACCAATCACGGAAACTTGTTTCACCAAGCTCCGATTCGCTCGGCAACGAAGTTTCTTCGCCCGATTCGCTGACGAACTTAATTTCCGATTCTCGGGCTCGGATGTCGCCAATCATATCTCGGTCGTCAAAACGATGACCATAAGGATCATAGCCAAGCTCGATCAATTTCCCGAGCTTGGCGCGTCGGGAATCTTCAGCGCCGGTTGCGTCATTGTCCATGGTTGGTTCTGGCTTGGTAGTCTCAGTATTCATGCGACCCATTCTAAGGAAACGACAAGTTTTGTCGTAGTGGGTTCGGAATATTTGTTTCCAATCAAGCAGAGCCGACAGGGAGTGGCGAATCTTGCCTTGCATCAACAGCCCGATGTCTAACTGGCGAAAGAGAAGCAGTTACACAGGATGAATCCAAAGTAGTGGACGAGGCTAATTGTTCCAAGATCATTGAAGTTTAGCGATGGTGATTAAAACGCGGAGTTCGCGGAGAGCTTGGGAGCAAGCTTTTTGGTACACAGATTTCAAACGTCCGGCCCGAGTTCGCGATGCCTCAATCGCTCTTAGCCTCGCCCACTAACTTTATACGAGTCCTGAGATAGGTACTCAATCGCCGACCAATATTTGCTGCGTCACATGTTGACCCTTAATCCACCATCCACATCCGATTCTTCTTTACTTCTCCGCGCCCTCCGCTGCTCCGCGTTTCAAAATTCTTAAGACTGTATCGTTCAAAAATCGTTTGATCATTGAATGTTAGCGATGGTGATTAAAACGCGGAGGCGCGGAGTTCGCGGAGGGCTAGAGGATCAGGCATTTTCAGTACACAGATTCCAAAAAAGCTCCGGCCCGAGTTCGCGATGCACAATCACTACCGAAAAATGTTGACGCGATAGTCTTGAAATTACTTTTACTGACCAAACCTCGCCATGACCCGGTTGGCGATACCAGGAATTAAGCGATCAAGCCAAACGATGAACCGCCCGCCATGCGTCAAAATGATTTCGTGCTTGCCTTTTTTTATCGCCCGGATCGTTTTGGCGGCAACGACTTCTGGCGGCATCGCACTGTGGGCCTTCCAGTTTTTACCAGTCTTGTCCTCGATTGCACTATCGAAAAACTCACTGTCGGTCGTGCTGGGACTGACCAGTAACAGGTCAATGTTGTCTTTGGTTAGTTCGGCTCTGATCGAATCACTGAAACCATGAAGCGCGAACTTGCTCGCACAGTATTCGCTTTTGAGCGGCGCTGCCCGGTGGCCCAGCACGCTGCTGATGTTAACGATGATTGGTTCGCTGCCCTGTTTTATTAAACCAAGAGACTCACGGATCATGTCGGCAACCGCGAAGAAATTGACTTCGAAAATTTTGCGCATTCGATTCTCGTTGGCTTCGTCGAACCGGCCCATCGCCCCGATCCCGGCGTTGTTGATCAAAATATCAAGGCCGCCAAGCTTGGCCTTGCAGGTTTGCACCAACTGGGCTCTTGTTTGCGGTTGGGTTACGTCACCTGCAACCCAAAAGCATTTTCCGCCAGAGGCCTCGATCTTGTCTTTTAATTCGATAAGACGTTCTTCACGTCTGGCGCAGATGACGATGTCGACTTGCTCCTGGGCCAATTGAAGAGCCAAGTGCCAACCGATACCGCTTGAAGCGCCCGTGATCACCGCACGTTTGTTTTTTAGGCCTCGTTTTGCCACTGGTTGCTTCTCTGGGCTGGCTAGGGCGTGTCATCCAGTGGGATTTCCGGCTCGATCGACATCGTATTGTCTACAGGAATCGATGGCGAGGGAGCGTTGCGAGATTCTAACGCGGCGCCGTTGTCTCGGGTTGAATTGTGAGAGCCAGGTATTAGCGACTCAGTTACGTCGAGCGTTGGTGACGGTGGAAGCGGCGCTTCACTTGTCTGGCTTGTTGCAGCGCTGCCGGAATCGCAGGTGTCGTCGTGCGATTTACTTTCGTCTTCTTGTTCATCCGAATTGATCCAACCCGCGGGGCTGTGCGGCGTGATGATCGTATCGGTCGGGTCGATTCGGCCAAGATACTTTTGCGGAATCCGGCAATGAACTCGGACCATATCCTCGCCATACTGAGTCGAAAGGATCTCACCTTTGGCGGCAATGTAAGCCAACAATTTTCCGTTGCTAACATGCATCTCGATATCGACGTCTTGAAACGAACGGCTCAGCGCGTCACTGACGACTGAATGGAGTTTCTCAAAACCGAGACGTGTCTTTGCGCTAACCGGTACCGCATTGGGATATCGGTTCAATACCGAATCGAGATTGGCCAGATTCTTGATCTGGTCCACTTTGTTAAGCACCAACAACGTGTCTTTTTCTTCGATCCCCAGTTCCTGAAGCACGTCGTAGACGGCTGTAATTTGGTCTGAAACGCTTGGGCTACTCGCGTCGGCAACGTGGATCAATAGATCGGCTTGCCGAGTTTCTTCGAGCGTTGCTTTGAAACTTGCAATCAAACTATGCGGCAAATCCCTGATGAATCCGACCGTGTCACTGAGTAAAACGGGGCCCCAGTTTGGTAGCGTCCACCTGCGTGTTCTGGTGTCGAGTGTTGCAAAGAGTTTGTCTTCGGCCAGAACTTTGGCTTTGGTAAGCGAGTTCATTAGTGTGCTTTTGCCGGCGTTGGTATAACCTACCAGCGAGACTGTCATCGTGCCTTTGCGAGACGCGACCTGGCGTTCCTTTCGTTTCTCGACTTTGGCCAGTTCAGATTTAAGGTCGTGGATTCTCTTTTCAACCAACCGGCGGTCAGTCTCCAATTGTTTTTCACCCGGACCACGCATGCCCACACCCATTTTCAAACGCGACAAGTGAGTCCACATGCGTTTGAGTCGGGGAAGTGAATATTGAAGCTGTGCCAGTTCCACCGCCAACCGCGACTCGTACGTTTGAGCATGGGTCGCGAAAATGTCAAGAATCAACTCCGTTCGGTCGAGGACTTTGACTTCCAGAGCGACTTCAAGGTTGCGGTTTTGCGCCGGCGAAAGTTCGTTGTCAAAAATAACGACGTCAGCCGCGTGGAACTCAACCAGTTGCTTCAGTTCGTCGACTTTTCCTTTGCCCAGATAGGTCGCTGGGTTGGGTTGTTCTCGCCGTTGAACTAAGCCGGTGATGACATTGGCACCCGCCGTCTCTGCCAAACCCTGGATCTCGCCCAGCGGATCAAAATCCAATGGGTCGGTCGGCAAGCAAACACGAACGACAATGGCGAACTCTTGTTCAACTTGTTGTGCGCGTTTACGGTCCTGCACGGTGTCGTCTCACTCCCAGAATTTTTAAGATCGTATTTAAAAGATATTCGAGTTGTATTTTGATTGATAAATCAAGGACAGCGTCAGTATCGCTTTGAAGCATCGTTCAAAGTGGCACTCGTTCAATTATAGTCGAATTCGGCAGTAATTAAGAGACGAGTACAATCCGTTTATAGATGAGTTTCAGCGGCTTAACGAACGTACGCTTCCACGCTTGGAGAGATAAATTGAGCCAAAGGTTCAATGCTTCGAGGAAAATATTAGTCGTTGGCGACAATAACGAGTCCATGTTGGTCATCATTGGTTTTGCAACTGTCGTAAGAAAATTTTATGCAAAATATTTTTGTGCTAAGTTGCTACCTGTGCTTAGTCGCTTTTGCTTTTCAGTTCGCTTTTGATTCTGCAATCATCGGAGTATTTGATGAAACGATTTCTTTTGGAAATGTTCTCACTTAAGTTGCTTTTGCTGCCAATGTTTTTACTTGGGGGCTCAGCTTGTGATGCCAACGATGCAGAACCTGCGTTTGGTAAGCAGCCCAACATCATTCTGGTGATCACGGATGATCAGGGCTACTACGACCTTTCGTCTCACGGCAATCCACATATTGCGACCCCAAATCTCGATAAGTTGCGGGATGAGAGTTTTCGATTTACTCGATTTCAAGTCAGTCCGACCTGCGCGCCAACGCGCGCTGCGATCATGTCTGGCCGACCTCCGTTTTACGTTGGCGTAACGCATACGATTTTGGAGCGTGAGCGAATGAAACTCGAAGTTCCAACCATGCCTGAGATGCTGCAAGACGCGGGTTATACGACGGGGTTGTTCGGGAAATGGCATTTGGGAGACCAGGATCCTTATCGACCTGATCAGCGTGGCTTCGATGAAGTCTTCATGCACGGAGCCGGTGGGATCGGGCAGTCGTATCCTGGTAGCAGCGGCGATGCTCCTGGTAACAAGTACTTTAATCCTGCGGTTCTTCACAATAATAAATTTGTAAAAACAAAAGGCTTTTGTACTGACGTGTTTTTTGATCAGGCGATGTCGTGGATGGAATCACAGAAAGGCAAAAAGCCATTCTTTGCTTACATCTCAACCAACGCTCCTCACGGTCCATTTATCGCGCCTGATTCCTACAAAAAGAAGTTTGTCGAAGCCGGGTTTTCCAAGAAAACCGTTGGCTTTTATGGAATGGTTGAGAATATCGACGACAATATTGCAAGACTGACAACCAAACTGGACGAGATGGGAATTGCTCAGGACACGTTGTTGATTTTCATGACCGACAATGGTCCCTCAGCGTCCAATTACAATGGTGAGCACAAAGGTAAAAAGAACACGGTTCACGAAGGTGGGACGAGGGTTCCAAGCTTCTGGCGATGGCCTGGCGTTCTCAATGCTGGAACCGACGTTGATCGAATTGCCAACCACTATGACTTGCTTCCGACGTTTGCCGCGATTGTCGGCGGCACTGCTAAAGACGCCGATCAACTGCATGGCCGGTCGTTGGTTCCGTTGCTCAAAGATCCTGGGGTCGATTGGGAAGATCGGTTTCGGGTTTTTCACAAGGGCCGCTGGCGAGGCGAACCGACTGATGCTCGTGATATTGACTTCGCGGTTAGGAATCAACGCTTTCGGCTCGTTGGTCGCGATCAGTTGTACGATATGGAAAAGGATCCATCACAAAATCAAAATGTGATCGCTGATCATCCTGAAATCGCTAAGGAGATGAACGAACATTACGACAAGTGGTTTGAGGATGCGCTTCCCAATATGGTCAACGAAGATGCGGCGCTATCAGGGCACAATACGTTTCATTTGATGTTTTGGAAGCAATATGACATGGAGGTCCCGCCGGTGAAAGAACGCAAAAATTGGAAGCCGAAGAATCGCCAGAAGAAGCCGGTCCCCGCAAAGTAGCGGCTTAAAAGTATTACTTTGTGAAGCTGTTCTTTGGCATCGCTTCAGCCCAGGGGAGGTACATTTCCTGCCGGTGGCGCGAGCCACCGGAATCGGTTGAGTTTCCGAAAGCCCAAAGGGCGACACAGTTTCTGTGCCTCCCTCCGGGCTGATTGTTTGTTTGTGTTTGGTCCGGCAGCTCGCACCGCCGGCAGTTCATATGCTGGCCTGAAGTAAGTGCAGTTGAGCGATATCCCGGATACCAAACCCAGGAATTGGACGTTTTCGATAGCCCGCTCAGCACTCGATAGTGCACTGATTTTCGGGGGAAGTGTGATTTTGGTTACAGATTTGACCGGTAGATTAGTCCGCGCTAGTTCGAATCGTAAGGTAGAGTTCCTGCCTAGTGAGACGTTTCGAAGTAAAGCACAGGTCTTTTTTTAAGACCGATTCACTTGCGCGATGTATCCAAAACTCCGACCATTGACAGATCTCGAATGCTTAATTTAAACCTCGAAGTCGTAAATTCGATTTCATCTTTTGCCCAGTATTGCGATCCCTGGAATCAGCTTTGGGTAAACTCCAACGCCTACGAGCCGATGTCACGCAGTGAGGGAATTCAGCGTTGGCACCAGCAGTTTTCAGTACAGGAAGATTTTTCCGCAGTCATGGTTTGGAATGGAGCCGAGCTGGTTGGTGGACTTCCTTTAATTCACTCGCAAAAGTATGGCGTCAGGCTGTTGCAGCAGCCGCGCAACGATTGGTGTAACGCAGGCGAGCTAATGGTTCATAGTGGCGTTGACGTTCAACGCGTTGTTGCTGCTATCGTTGAAGGGTTGGCGACGTTTTCCGAATCGGTTCTCTGCTTCGACGGAGTACGATTCGAAACCGAGCAGTGGGCTACCTTCATTAAAGAAGTCGAGGCCGTGTCTGGTCAGATGGGGATAATGCGGCGAGAGAAAGTTGGTTTGATTGAAGTAGGTTCTGATTGGGACGCTTACTTTCAAAGCCTGTCTGGAAATCACCGAAGTAGTGTGCGACGAGCCGAGAAGAAAGCCCGTAAATCAGCTGAACTGTCATTGATGCGATTGCAGGACTTAAGTGCTGATGACTGTGTAACCTGGATGAATCGGGCGTTCGAGATTGAAAACCGCAGCTGGAAGCGTGACGCCGGAACCTCAATTCTGGCATCGCAAGGGATGTCGTCATTCTTCCTTGATGAAGCGGAGATTGCCCGGACTTCTGGCATGCTGGAGCTTTGGTTTTTGATGATGGACCAGGAGCCGATCGCTTTTGAATATTGTCATCTCGCCAAGCAAGTTTTGCTGTCGTACAAGATCGGTTTTGACGAATCGTTCAAGCGACTTGCACCTGGAAAACTCTTGCGGAAATTGCAACTGGAAACCTTGTGTCGCGAGTCGCCCGGTACGGTCTTGGACACCAAGGGAGTTCTCTGCTCTGAGAAAGCGAAATGGGCAACAAGCACTTACGACATTGGCCGATTGGTAGTTGCGTTGAAGGGGCGCGTTCCCAAATTGCTCCTCAATGCTTATCTACACGCCAAGCCAATTGTTCAAAGATTTCGAAACGTTGAAGCGAATTCGCCAAGCTTGGGGGCCGGCGGCGCTAATTGATGTGCTTCAGCGGATGATTGCTTTTGCTTATGCCGGCAAATTGAAAACGAAGATAAGCCCATACACGATGTTCAAACCAAGGTATTCAAAGTCCAGGTAATCCAGATGTTCGCATTTTGACGATTGCGTGGGCGCTGCCATGTGTTCTTCCAGCAAAATTTTCTCAAGCGTTAACATTGATGTAAGTTTGCAGAGGGCCAGACGTCTCAATTGTTCGGCAGGCCCATGCTGGCCGAGTAAAAACGACACTAAACGATTCACCACCAGGTTGCTCTAAATTATGTCCACCACTTACTCTCCTGCCTGTTCTCCCATGTCTGGTGAAACTCAGCAATCCAATACGGAAATCATGCCAAGCTCCTTGGTGCTTCCAACTCCAACTCAAGCAGACGTTCTGGTTCCAAACGAACAAGACCAGAACTTTTCAATTCGTGTGGTGCAATCGAATCGCGAGTTTGCAGAGTTAAAATCTGCTTGGGACAACATTAACCAGAACCCACTACAAAGTTTCGATTGGCATTTTGCCTGGTGGAAACACTTTGGCGATGGCTGTCAGCTACAAATCTACTGCTTGGAAAGCAACGGAGAAGTCGTCGGTATCGCTCCGTTTTTTAAAGACCGGTGGTTGAGTCAGAGTCGATTACGATTCATCGGTTCTGGTAGCGCATGCACTGACTACGCAGATGTCATCGTCGACCCAAGTATTCGCAAGATTTTTATCAATGAAATAGCCAATCATTCACAGCAGCTCGCTGGTGTCGACCTGTTAGAACTCGAAGGCGTGGATGATTGTGGACCAGCCGAGGAATTGACTGCCACCTATTCTGATAAGGCTTGGGTATATCAAAAAACAATCGATGCTTGTTGGTATTTGGCGTTGCCCGATACATGGGATAAATTTTGCAAGGCGGCCAAAAGCTCTTTGCGGCGAAAAATCCGAAAAGCAGAAAAGCGCATTTCGAAGGGGGAAGTCGTTATTCGTTCGACTGAAGACGATCTCGATTTTGAAACAGCTTTTGGGATTCTGGTCGAGCTTCATCAGCTTCGATTTAGATCCAAAGGCGAACCGGGCGTGTTTGCGGATCCGGTGTTTTATTCATTTTTGAAGACGTCTGCCAAGAAATTGTGTGGCCAGCAAAAAGCTGAGATTTTTGTTGCTTATGCAGATTCGAAACCGATTGGATGCCACTTTTATTTATTTGCCGATTCGGGCCCTCAGTTTTACCAAGGCGGCGTTTTGACAACTCGAATGGATCTGGAGCCCGGGCATTTGATGTTCACTTACGCGGTCAAAAAAGCAATCGAGCGCGGGTGCCGAGAGTTTGATTTTCTTCGCGGAAATGAAAGTTACAAGCCATTTTGGGGAGCCGTCGCCAGAGAGTTGTATATGGTCCGACTGGTTTCCAAGAAGCTAAAGCCAACGTTGGCTAATATGGCATATCGGTTTGCAAGACGAAGCAAGCACGTCATGGTCGGTGCAGCGTCGCAGATGAAGGCTGCGAAATTGTTACGCAGATGAAGTGAGTTCTCGAGCCGCTCTGTCCAGGCTCGTCAGCATGCTCTCGACCGGCAATCGGCCCGTCGAGGTGAGGCGCCAAACTCACTCGCTCACTGAGCTCTGGGAAAAACTCCGGATGCTTTTGATTGAGCGATTCTCCAAATGGATACCCAAGTGGTCGGGGCGATCCGCCTTTTTCGTAGTCTGTGCGTCAAATCTAAGACCAATTCGTACACGGCCTTGAATTGCCAGCGTAATTAGTTGAATTCTATGCGCGTCTTCTATAAGCTAATCGAGTTAGCGAACTATCAACTAAAGGCAGCGTAATGGCAGGCAACAACACCGTGGTGGGTTTGGGAAGTAATACTAATTGGGTCGAGAGTTTTGCAGCAGTGCTTCTTGCACTTGTGTTTGCCACGATAACGTTAGGGCAATCGAACATCACTTCTCTTAATTTCGAACTCGTCGGTAGTGGTATGAACCGACCTGTCTTCGCCGCTTCGGCGCCAGGAGATGCGGACAATTTGTTTGTGTTGGAACAGCATTTGGGTAGGATCCAGCGAATTGACCTTTCAACTGGAGTTAGATCAGTTTTTGCGACGCTACCCGGTGGGACGGTATCTACTGGAAACGAACAAGGGTTGTTGGGACTGGCTTTTCACCCGAATTATCAAACTAACGGCAGGTACTACTTGAACTACACCGATGCCGCTGGCGCTACACGTGTGCGTGAGTACACGCGCCAAAGTCCGACCCAAGGTAGCGCATTTGCGACGCAGGATATCTTGGCTGTGGGGCAACCATTCTCCAACCATAACGCGGGCTGGATCGGATTTGGCCCAGACAACTATTTGTACATTGCCACTGGTGACGGTGGCTCGGCCAACGATCCCTTCAACAACTCACAGACGATCACCAACAACTTGTTAGGGAAAATCCTGCGCGTCGATGTTGATGGTGACGATTTTCCGACCGACGCCAATCGGAACTATTCGATTCCAGCTTCCAACCCGTTTGTAGGTCAGGTAGGTGACGACGAGATTTTCGTCTACGGATTGAGGAACCCATACCGCTGCAGTTTCGATCGCGACACGGGGGATCTGTGGATCGCCGATGTCGGACAAAACGCTCGAGAGGAGATTGACGTCATTCCAGCAGGCACTTCAGGGCAGAATTTTGGTTGGAGACTACGCGAGGGAACGCTCGGTCAGTTCGTCGCAGGAGCCATTGATCCGGTTTACCAATATTCGCGGGGCTTTGGTTTTAACCAGGGATTCTCTGTGACTGGCGGATACGTTTACCGAGGCAGTATTCCCGAACTCGATGGAAGCTATTTCTTCGCGGACTTTGTCAGTGATGGGATCTGGTCTTTCCAGTTTAACGGCGACGCCCAAGCTGATTTTGACGCCACCAACTTCACCGACTTTGAAGTCTGGAGCGACCGGATCGAAAACGGCTTGGCTTCTGATATCAATGATGTGTCTTCATTTGGTGAAGATAACAATGGAGATCTATTTGTGGTTAGTCTTAGTGGAAGCGTCTTTCGGCTTAATTCTGTAACTGTGCCAATTACGCTGGGCGATGTTAATCGAGACGGCGTCGTCGATTTTTTCGACATCAGCCCATTCATTGCGATTCTTTCCAATGGTGGCTTTCAAGCTGAAGCGGATATTGATCTTGATGAAGACGTCGACTTTTTTGATATCCAACCTTTCATTGACCTACTGAGTCAGTAAAAAGCGATGGCTTGGAGGAAAGCTGGTTAGTTCAGTTTATACACATCCCAAGTTTGTTCGAACTTGATCAGAGTCGTAGAGCGATGGTCTGCAACGTCGTAGTCCGCGGGTTCGATTGTCTCCCCGCTATCGCCAACAATCGTTTGCGCAGGGTGCGAGATTTATGTCAGTCGCTGACTGCGGGTGTCATTACGCTGGACGTGGCGCGTGACGCGTTCAAGATGTCGGAGATCGACGGGCTGGGATCGGACCGACAGGATCGCCGCTATCTATCTCGACACTTTGATTCGGGTTTGTCTGGGCGGGCCCACTGGGATTGGGACCACTGCCGCTACGATGAATTCATTAGCCGACGAAGTCGAAACGTTTTTGCTCAGAAGTGAATTGATCCTCAGAACGCTCGCGGTCGGGTCGCTTGCGCGAATTTTCTCGCCGGGTTTTTGCATACACCCAAAGCATTTGCTCACACAAGAGTTATCCGTTCTTGCACAGAAGCGCTAGAAATTCCTTAAATTCAAGCAGAGCAAACGTTCGTTAAAATCCTGCGATCCCCTGTACTCGAAAGTTTTTGCCGATTTAACATTTTAACGGCTTAGTGAGCAGTTCTTTCGGAAAACTGTGATTCGTTCTTATACTGCGCTACGCTGTGAGACGATCCAGATAAAACACTTCCAGCTAGTGATGAGGAGCTAACTCGTGAGAATCCGTGATTTTATACTCGCTGCGTTTGCGGTAGTCGCAATGGCGTCTTGTTCGTTGTATGCCGACATCATAATTTCAAATAATTTCGATGGCGTTGCTGACGATGTTGGCCCAGCGTTTCAATTGTTGAGCAACAATGCGACGAGTGGCAGTACGTTCGATGACACCACAGGCGTCGTCAGCGTTGTCGGTGCCCTAAACATGAACGGTACCAATTCTACCAACGCCGCAGGCTTCAACAACGATGCACTGGCTCCACTGGCTGCTGACGTCGGATCAATTACAGCTACTTTTGTGATTTCTTCCGTTGATAACGTGCTTTTCTCTCGAAGCAACGGATTCTTTTTGGGACTGGCCACTGGGGCTGGAGCAACTGATGCGACCGGCGCTGGATTGTTTAACAATACTGCTGCCTCAGTAGGTTTACGCTTTAACTCAAACGACCAACCCGACGAGCCTCTCACCATAGCCCAGATTATTACCGAAGGAGCAACCGGCGGTGACACGTCACTGCAAGATGTTGCCGGGCCAGCAGCTGCAGACGTCGAAGACGGGTTCACCTTCGAAATCACCTTGAACAGTGACGGCACCGTCGATGCGTCTACCACAGGGTTGACCACGGAAATCGCTCTTACAGGCGGAACTCTTGCCGATCCTTCGTTTGCCGATTTCCTCGCTGGCGGTGTTGGGGTGAACTCCACCTTCCAAGGTGGCGATGGTGGGTTCACGATCGACAGCGTGACCGTGCACGCGGCAGTAGCGGTCCCAGAGCCGTCATCTTTGGCTTTGCTTGGTTTGGCGAGCTTGGGTTTGGTGACTCGTCGCCGTCGTTTTTTTAAACATGCGTGTGGACGCTGCCCATGAGCTCAATCTTGCTTCATTCGGCCAAGTCAGCGTGCTAAATAAACTATAGAACCAACCTCAATGCTCCTCTTCCGTCTCAGATTCTTTGGCTTCTGGTTTGACGATTTCACCTGGCATCAAGATCGTGTAAACCTTCGTTCCCACTGGCGGGATGTTTTCAGTGTAAGCTTCGAATAGCAAGCCGTCGTTGGCTTGACTGCTTCTAACATCAACGTCGATCGTGGCAGTGGAAAAGTTTGAAAGGCATATTAGCTCGCCTGAATCGCCATAGTAGATTTCATCTCCAGTATCAGGGTCTTTCCAAAATTTTGAACCACCAAAGATCCATCGCTGCGTCATCGCCTTTTGGGTGTTGGTATTTCGGATCCATTGCTTGGCGTCTTGAGATTTGGTTTTTCCAGATTTGCCATCGCGCCACTTAATCGTGGCGTCGATTGTGGGACCGTAAGCCGGGCGGTATTCCGGATCCCAGGAAGAAGCTTTCCCGGGCGTGCAACCAACCAGTAACAATGCATGGTGAATTTGAGAAGATAAAGCGCTTGAAGCAATCACCGATTCGTGCTCCTTGGTACCTCGTGGGCAGATGAACATTTCCAGCTGACCATCGTCCAGGCAAACATGGCCCGCAAACATGACATGCTTGGCTTTCTTATCGATCCAAACTTCATGATCTTTACTTAGTCGAATCCAGTTTTCTCCTATCTCGATAGTCGGCTCGGCAGGATCTGTCTTTGCTTGGTCGGATTTTGCGTCGGAGCCCTCTATGTCATCGCCACCAGCAGGGCTCTCCAGAGTTGGAGCCATGGTGTCGTCAGTCGCGTCAGTGAGGTTTGTCGTGTCGCTCGATTCCGCGTTGAGCTTCGCTTCATGAGATTCCAAGCCTTCCGCAACGGCCCTTAGATTCTCGGCAGCCTTTTCCCGTCTCGCTGCATCGGATTGGTTGCATCCCGACTGAAGCACCAGCAGGGCGAAGATCGACGTCAACGACAGACACATCAAACTCTTAATAGCCATCTTAAATTCCAGTTAGACGTTTTGAGACATTAAGCTGTTTCAAAGAAGAGGATATGCCGAGACCAGGCCTTAGGCAATGTCTGTGCTGCTGCCGAAAAGGTGTCCCTGCGGATTTGATGGGCGATTGTAAACGCTTATCGAAAACTCTACTCTAATGAGCTTGAATAATTTGAGGTTTCACAAGAGCCACCTGGGAAGAATGACGACGAAAACGAAGAAACAGAAACAGAAAAAATCGCTTCATTGCGATCCGGGCTTTGCTTCGCAGTGGGCCAACAGTGACATCGATCTTTGCAAGTCTCCGCAAAAACTGCTGAAGGTTTTCCAGAAGAAATCGGAAAGCCAAGCAAGCGATCCGCAGTCGCCGTTAACCTGGTTTGTCAACGAATTGCATGACAGCGAAGCCATTAAGACGATTGACTTTTGGTATCGGCGGCAAATGAGCCAGGCCGACTTGTGTGAATTGTTTTTAGACGTGCGAGATTTTGTGGAGGAGTTAACCAGGGCAAATGATTCGACCAACCAGAATACGAGCCATCCAGATTCCAGTCGCGATGGGCTGGGTGTTGGGACCGCGCTGACGGCCGTTGGGGCTTGCCATTCGCTTCGCACAGTCGCGGGGTTCGGTCCTTTGATGGAATGGAACGGGATGGTTGCTCAGTTGCTTGATCTTGCCACCGCTGCTGCCGCGGATTTGGATCTTGCGCCTGCGGTCTACCAAGTGCTTGCGATCGAAGCTCCACTGACGGTCGCATTTCAGTTTCCCGAGATTGAAGATCATCGTCAGTTGGCGATACGGTGTTGTCAAAAATTGACGGACTCGCTTGAGGATAAGCTCGACCACGATGGTTGGCCGCATGCACGGTATCTGGATGAATTCGGGTTGTTGGCGGCAAGCTGGGTTCGTTGCGGATTGTTGCTCAAAAAGATGGGAGTCGAATTGGAATCAGATTCGGAATCCCAGCTCGAATGGGTTGTTCGGCAATTGATACGAGTGACTGGCCCAGATGGCAGGCCTCTTTTTTCTTCCGGTGATGAGCGACCTTGGGGCGATAGTTTGGCGCTGTGCCTGAAGCGATTGTCAGGTGATGACGACGATAAAAAGCTTTTGAAGCTCCGGCGCCCCAGCACTGCAGTTGAAAGAAAAAAAGCCAAATCAGGTAAATCGAAATCCGACAAAGCAAGTCCAAAGAAGCTTCCGGCAACCAGTTGTCTTTCTGAATGGGCCGATTCGGGCGTCTTGCGCAGCCATTGGGGGGCAGGATCCCCATTAGTTGGTCTGGATTATTCGTCTAGCTCGATTCGGATGTCGATCGCTCGGTCAGTGAACTTGATTTCTGGAAAGGCGATGCCTGAAATCACTATCAATTCGAAATCTGTCAAGGCTGAGTCAGAATTGGAGGTCGTGTGCGAACAAAGCGACGCTGACGTCGAGTACGTTGAGTTGGAAACGGATCTTGGTGAGGGGGCTGTTTTCAATCGGCAGATTTTGCTCTCGCGTGATGAAGAGTTTTTGCTGGTGGCTGATGTCGTGGTGCCGCAGCAGTCGTCGCGAATCGAATATCGCTGTGACTACCGGCTTGCCCCGGGGATCGTGGGCTTGCAAGAAACTGAGAACCGGGAGATCTATTTGCGGACCGATGAGATTCAAGCCTTGGTGCTGCCGCTTGCTCTACCTGAGTGGAAAGTTGATCGCTGCAATGATCGGCTGGAATTTGATCAGGATAAGTTAACGTTGACCCAAACGCTCGGAGGTCGCGGGTTGTATGCGCCGTTGTTCTTTGATCTAAATCCGCTTCGCAGCCGTAAGAAGCGGACATGGCGGCAGCTGACAGTCGGTGAAAATCTCAAAACGGTACCGCGCGATGTTGCGGGTGCTTATCGCGTGCAGTTAGACGAACAACAGTGGTGTTTTTATCGGGCGATCAGCAATCCTGGGAATCGAACCTTTCTTGGCGAGAACGTTAATGACGAATTCGTTTTTAATCGGTTTAAGAAGAACGGATCAGTGACGCCTTTGATCAGAATTTAGTCGTGGTTTTATGCTTGAGCAATTGAAAACAAATTATGAGGCGATCCAAGGTCGCATTTCCGAGGCCGCTGCCAAGTCGTCCCGCGATGCGGCGGAGATTACTTTGGTCGGAGTGACGAAATACGTTGACGTTGAGACAACTCGTTGTCTATTCGAAGCCGGCTGTGTCGATCTGGGAGAGAATCGTCCCCAAGTTGTCTGGGAAAAGACTTCGGCGCTGGCTGAGTTGCCAATCAGTTGGCATATGATCGGTCACTTGCAACGTAACAAAGTCAAACGGACAGTGGCGTGTTGCGAGCTCATTCATTCGGTCGATAGCGAGCGGTTGTTGACCGCGATTAACGACGCAGCGGCTGCTCATCAGAAGACCGCTCGTGTTTTGCTCGAATTCAATGTGTCGGGTGAGTCGGCCAAGCACGGTTTTTCAGAGCAGGATATGCCCCATGTGTTGGAATTCGTTGCAGGGCTGGAAAACGTTCAGGTCGAGGGCTTGATGTGCATGGCGGGTTTGGTTGGCGATCAAGACGATGCTCGCCGAGAGTTTGCGATGCTTCGCTCAATCAAGGAGCAGTTTGAGTCTGATGTTCCGGACAATGTAAAATTGAAAGAGCTGTCGATGGGAATGAGCGGCGATTTTGAGATCGCGATTGAGGAGGGTGCGACGTTGGTGAGAGTTGGTTCGTTGTTGTTCAGCGGGATTTGAATCTTCATAGCCCATTGGCGAATATTGATTCCATGTTCATCGGGTGCGAACTGAAGTTAATGGCATGCCGTGGTCTGCAGTGCAGCGAAGAGGCACAGTTGCAAAGCGGCGAGTTGCCCGCGCCTGACTCAATGGCGACGCTCACTGCAATCTTGGCGGCACGATCGCGGTCTTGGCGTCGACGACGCCCGTGACCATGATCACGTCGCGCTTTTTTCCTTCCCCCTTCTCGCTCGCCTTTCTAGTCCGATATTTTTTCGTCCAAGTGCATCCACTTTTTAAGGATTGGCGAAATCAAGAGGCAGAAAACTCCGGAAGCCACCGCCATGATCGAAATCAATTTGTAAACATCACCATAGATGTGGACCGTTTCACTTGGAATTGGAACGAAATTTCCGCCTCCTTCATTAACGGCCGCAAACTGAGCGATAATAGCTGCTAAGAATTGGGAAAACGCGGTGGCCAGAAACCACGAGCCCATCACCGTGCTCACCAATCGTTTGGGAGACATGTTGGTTACCATCGACAAACCAACAGGTGACAAACACAGCTCACCGGTTGTTAGCAATAGATACATTAGCAGCAGCCAGAACGCTTTTACCATTCCATCTGGATCGGACGATTGAGCTCCGAAGTAAAGCATGGCGAAACCAAGTCCCAATTGAATCAAGCCAAATGCAAACTTGACAGGGGCGCTGGGTTCCATCCCTCGAGTACCAAGGAAAGTCCAGAGTGCCGTGAAAACCAAGCCAAAAATCATGATGTAAATCGGATTTACCGACTGGAATACTGAAGCCGGAATTTCAGTTCCGCCGATCCCAAGTTTGCCGACGTTTTCTTCAGTGAATTGCCACTGGATGACTTTGCTATTGTCAGTTGCTTTGTCAGATTTTGCGAACTCACGAAGATAAGTCAGTGCTGTCATCGTAAATTTGGGCTGTTCCTTTAGTTCTTTGATCGTTGCAGCCAGCTTTTCCGGATCCATGCGCTTGGACTCTTCTTTGGAGGCTTCGACTCCACGAATTGCAGTTTCGATTTGTGAGTTGATCTCGTCCGACCCGTTTTCATGCCCCAGAAATTCCTGAGTCAGCAGCATCAGGTCTTTGTCAGCATCATTGCCAGTGTCAACGAGCAGTTTGAATCTTTGGCCTTGGCCTACGTCGTCGTTGGCAATCAATCGCTCTTCGTTGACACGATCAACATTCCTGTCGGTAAAGTTGTTGACGCTACTTCCCGATTGCTCAAAAAACGCCCAGAACAATAGCGAGAAAAAGGTAAGAACAAAAACAACGAACATTCGTTCTCTGGCGACTTTGTCCATGCGGAATGCTTCTCGCACGAGATAAAATGTCGCACCTAAGCCTGCCAGAATCAAAACAAGCCCGGCCGGGCGGCTAGCCTCTTTGACGAATTCAGCCAGTCCTTTGACAAGCTTTGACTCCGAGTCCTCCAGTGGTTTCAACGTTGCTTCGGGAATCAATGTGACTTGCTCATTGATACCTGGAATGACCTGCAATCCAGAGACGAGAACAACAAAGACAGGGATTAGCAGTGCCGTGCCCAGTAGAACTTTAGTGAGGTGTCCCCAATATTTGTTGTAATCCGGGGCACCGCCAACTTCCTTTGGTAGGCCTCCTCGGGCCAATGCCGTAACCGCTGCCGAGCCTGACAGAACCAAAGCGATCGCGACGAAAATATTCGAAACAATCGAGAAGGTGTCTCCAGCGTTGTAGAACAACAGTCCGTAGGCACTGGCTAAGGCAGTCGAGAGGATCATCAGTTGGGTCAAAATAGTTGGAGCGACGAATACCGCCAGTCCGACCAGCATTCCGATTGTCGCCAGTCCGAATCCAAGGTGCCAGCCATAGGTTTCACCGACATAGCCACAAAGTAGCGGAGCCATGGCAGCACCGAGGTTGATGCCGATATAAAAAATCGTAAATCCGCCATCTCGTTTTGGGCTTCCTTCTGGATAAAGCGAGCCCACGATTGTCGAAATGTTAGGTTTGAAGAATCCGTTACCTGCAATCAGCAGTCCCAACGCAGTGAAGAACATTAAGTCGGTTTCAAACATCATCAGCAGATGGCCTGCCGCCATCAGCAGTCCACCAATCACCACCGCCGTTCGCGCTCCAAGCAATTTGTCGGCAATCATCCCACCGAAAAAAGGAGTCATGTATACGAGCGCTGTGTAAGCACCGTAAACTGCCGTGGCATCTTTGTCGCCGTATCCAAGAAACCCTTTGATCATGTAAAGCAAAAGGAGCGCCCGCATACCGTAGTACGAAAACCGCTCCCACATTTCAGCAAAGAACAGCGTGTAAAGCCCTGTTGGATGCCCGAACAATGTGGGCGAATTTTCCGCGTCAAAGGTCATCGGCTGATTGTCAGAAGGCGACATTCGTAACTCCGCATCGGGCTGATGTTGTTTCGCAAGAGCTGTGTCCCGAATCAGGCTTGCGAGCTTGGTATGCCAAAGGTGCTAATTTAATTAAAAAAGCTATTGAGAATCCAGCATAGATGCCAAAAAAATGTCGATAGGATGAAAAGAGCCGGTTTAATTTTTGGCTTTGGGGGTGCAATGCGAAACTTGGAGAGACAAACGGGTCAACGTAGGCTGTTTGTTTGCCCAGTAGGTTAGTTTTCAGATCGCAACCAAGACGTTAGACTTAACCGGAAGAATACGGGGAGATCCGTATTGGAAAACGTTTTAGTATTAGATAACTCGTGTGCACCAAGGCAGTCGCTTGAGTACAGTCGCTTCAGGAAAAAAATCTATGTCAAAAGTGGCCAAATTGCAGGTTGAGGGTCATGATCTCGAGTTCCCAGTTGTTGAGGGAACCGAAAATGAAAAAGCGATCGACATCGGCGTGCTACGAAAGCAAACCGGTTTGATCACCATTGACGAGGGATTCGTAAACACCGGATCGACATCCAGTGCGATCACGTTTCTCAATGGCGAGCAAGGCGTGCTGCGATATCGTGGATACGCGATCGAAGATCTGGCGAAAAACTGTGACTTTATGGAAGTCGCGTTTCTGTTGGTCTACGGAGAGCTACCGACAAAATCCGAGATTGACGAGTTTCGTGATTCGATTCGGCATCACACGATGCTCCACGAAGACATGCGGCTGTTCTACAATGGCTTTCCACGTGACGCTCATCCGATGGCGATTTTGTCGAGTGTTGTCGGTGCGCTGTCAACGTTTTATCAGGATTCGCTTGACCCCAACGATCCAGAGCAGGTCGAGATTTCGATCCATCGTCTGCTGGCCAAGCTTCCTACCATTGCGGCTTATAGTCACAACAAATCCAACGGGATTCCATTTTCGTATCCCAAGAACGATCTCGAGTACTGCGAGAACTTTTTGCAGATGATGTTTTCGGTGCCCAGCGAAGACTACAAAGCCGATCCGCTATTCGTCGAAGCGTTGAACATGCTGCTGATCGTGCATGCGGATCACGAGCAGAATTGTAGTACATCGACTGTCAGGGTTGTCGGCTCGGCCAACGCGAATTTGTTCGCATCGATTTCGGCCGGGATTTGTGCTTTGTGGGGACCGCTTCATGGTGGAGCCAACGAAGCCGTTGTGGCGATGCTGCAGCGGATTCACGAAGATGGTGGCGATGTTGATAAATATGTCGAGATGGCCAAGGACAAGACCAACGGATTCCGGTTGATGGGATTTGGTCACCGTGTCTACAAGAACTTTGATCCGCGAGCCAAGATTATCAAGACATACTGTGATCAGCTTTTGGAAAAATTGAATCTCGACGATCCACTGTTTGAGATCGCTCAAAAATTGGAAAAGGTCGCTTTGGAGGACGAGTATTTCGTCAAGCGAAAACTGTATCCCAACGTTGATTTTTATTCTGGTGTGATCTATCGGGCGATGGGAATTCCGGTACAGATGTTTACTGTATTGTTTGCCATTGGTCGTTTGCCCGGCTGGATCGCTCATTGGAAAGAGATGCACGAATCTCCAACCAAAAGAATTTGTCGGCCTCGCCAGGTTTATATCGGCCCCAACTCGCGTCAGTTCGTTCCGATCGACAAGAGATAAGCCGCCGTGGCCGGTTTATTCCTTGGGTCCAGGGTCAGACAAAGACAATTCATATTGGACTGAGCGACTTGCCGCTCATCAGATGGGTTTCGAAGCGAGATTGTGGCTTGATGAACGATCAACAAGCAAAAGGTAACCCTTATTCTGCCCCACTAGCTCAGGAGGATTCTTCCAATGGTGATCGCCAGGATGTGGTCCCACAGACGACGCTGGGGCAAATTGGAAAACGTGTTTTCCTGGAATGGGAAAAGTTGCGATTGGTCTATATTGGAATTCTCGTGACCTTCACCGTTTTGATTGGCCTGTCACAGTTGGGCCATCCGGGCTTTTGGCTGGTGGCGGTTTTCGGAGGAGTCGTTGCCAATCTATGCTTCTTTATTGGCCCGATCATTGAGACGTATGTGACCTGGTTGGGGTTTCGCTCGGTGGCAATTCGCTGGGTAATGTTTGTCGCGGGTACGCTCTTTACGATGGCCTCGGCGGCAGCGACGATCTTTTCACTGCCGAGCTTGAAGTGAAACCGAATGTTTGAACTTCAGGTACTATCTCGCCATCCAAGTATCTTGCCACCCAACCAAGCCTGAAAGTTCGCTTCATATTTGCTAGGATGGTTGAAGCCAAGCCGGCGGGATTTCGGTTTCGATTTATATCAAGCGACTCGATCACAAGCTCATCGACAGCCTTTTCGTTCACATCGAAGTCTCTCACCCTATTTAAGAAACGAATTCTACATCATGAGCGACATTGAAAAGACGCTCCAAGCGCTTCGAGACGCCGTCAGCTTGGCTCCCGGAAACTTCGGGCTGACTGAGCACTATGTTAAAACGCTATTGGATCTGACACGATATCAAGAAGCTGAAGACTTTCTGAGTGAAACGATTGCCAATCAGCCAAAATCAAGTCAGTTGCAACTGTTGATGGCGGAAGTCTTTTATCGAGCCAGTAAAAACAGTCACGCCTTGGCGATCGTGGAAACGCTCAGCGACGCTGATCCGCCATTGGCAGGAGCGATGGTATTGCAAGCCAAATTGTTATACCGCGCTGGTGATGTTGAGTCGGCAGTTTACAAATACAAAGCCGCGATTGAGATCGATGAGGACTCGGCCGACGGTGAATTTGCCAGCCTGCTTGGGATCGTTACTGCTGATTCCTGGGGCTCTGCCGAAAGTTCTGATGAAGTCGTTGACGGTCGAATTCGGCAGGCCGTTTCTGAGCCCGATGATAATCAAGACCAATACATCGAAAAACCAACGATTAAGTTTGAACAAGTCGGCGGGATGGAGTCGGTCAAAGAGCAGATTCGCGTCAAGATTATCTACCCGATCACCCACGCGGAAATGTTTGCCGCGTATGGGAAAAAAGCCGGTGGTGGAATTCTGATGTACGGGCCACCTGGCTGCGGCAAGACTTATATTGCTCGGGCGACTGCTGGTGAAGTCAAAGCCAACTTTGTTTCGATCGGCATCAATGACGTGCTTGATATGTGGATCGGCAACAGCGAACGCAACCTGCATCAGTTGTTCCAGCAGGCGCGCAATAACAGGCCTTGTGTGCTGTTTTTTGACGAAGTCGACGCGCTTGGCGCCAGCCGAAGTGATATGCGACAGAGCGCTGGCCGGCATTTGGTCAATCAGTTCCTGTCTGAAATGGACGGTGCCAAAAGCGACAACGAAGGCGTCTTGATTCTTGGTGCGACCAATGCTCCCTGGCATGTTGACAGTGCGTTCCGGCGACCGGGACGGTTTGATCAGGTGCTGTTTGTTCCGCCCCCGGACGAAACGGCTCGTGAAGAGATTTTGAAAATCGCGTTAGATGGTAAACCTGTCGAAAATGTTGACTTAAAAAAAGTTGCAGCGAAAACCAAAGACTTCTCAGGAGCCGATTTGGGAGCCGTGGTCGAGACAGCCGTCGAAAGCAAGCTTCAGGAAGCGATCAAGTCAGGAATGCCATCGCCGATCACAACCAAAGATCTGTTGAAGACCCTCAAAAAGGTGAAGCCGACGACTTCTGAGTGGTTTGCGACCGCTCGCAATCACGCGCTCTATTCGAATCAGGGCGGGACTTACGATGAAATTTTGACCTATTTAAAAATCAAATGAGCCTAAATCAGAACCTCGAGCGGGCGCAGCTTTTAATCCAACAGAGCCGCTACGAGCAAGCCGAAAAATTCTTGATGCAGGTTCTGGCTGAAGATCCGCAAAACGGATATGCCCATTCACTGCTGGCGATCTGCATGATGCAAGATCGTGATCGGCTGCATGATGCGACACGAGAAGCAGAAGCCGGCATTCACTTCGATCCTGATGATTCGTATTCTTATTATGTTCATTCAGTGGTCATGTCCAAACGAAAGCAGGTTGACCAAGCGATGCAGTCGGTTGAGCGGGCGATCCAGATCAATCCGGCGCATGCTGATTACCACGGTTTGCAGGCTGAGCTGTACCAGGATAAGAAGAAATGGCAGGCGTGTCTGGAGTCAGCCGAAACGGGATTGCAGTTCGACCCTGAAAATGAAGTCTGTGCAGTTTACCGGTCGCTGGCCCTGGAGCGATTGGGCAATGTTTCGGACGCGCTTGCCGAAGCCAATCGGGCGATTCAACAGAATCCGGATTCGAGTTACGCTCATGCCAATCGTGGTTGGGCGTTGTTGAACAAGGGAGAGATCAAAGAATCTCAAATTTCGTTTCGTGAAGCGCTGCGGCTGGATCCAAGCAATGAGTTTGCGCGTACCGGAATGATTTCGGCTCTCAACAGCAGCAGTTTTATCTTTCGAAATTTCTATCGGTTCATGCTCAAGATCAGCCGTCTGAGCCCTCGGGTCCAATGGGGATTGGTGATCGGTTTATGGTTGGGTATCAGGTTTCTCAATTCGCTGGCCGATGCCAATCCAGCGCTTGCTAATTGGGTGATGCCAATCTCGATCTTTTATTTGCTGTTCGTGATGATGAGCTGGATCGCGGTTCCGCTATTCAATGCGTTTCTCAGATTCCATCCGTTCGGCAAAAACCTGCTTTCGACCAAAGAGAAGTGGGCGTCCAATGCCATTTTGATCGCAATTGGGATTGGGGTCGTTACGGCGATTGTTTGCGTTGCTCAAGGAAACGTTCTGGGAGGTTTCCTCGCAGTTGTGTTTTCAATTTATATGACGATTCCGCTTTCGATTCCGTTTAACACCAAAGTCAACTGGGCGACTATCGTGGCCAGTGTGATCGCAGGGATTTTTGGTTTGATGTTTTTGGCACTCGAAATCGGTTTGTCGATGGGAGGCTTGTTTCCTCTGGTTCAAGTTTATCAGTTCGGCATCCTGATTTACTGTTTCGCTGGACAGGTTTTGTTGAATGCCAAAGATCGCGTTTAGATGGTTTCAGACAGTTTGACTGGATGTTACGCAGAACGTGATGGCAAAGACATGCCGGTTCGATGCGGCTAGTGGTCCTTCAATCCTCAAATGAATAGCCAAACGGGTGTCATGCTTCACGCTTGCGTGAGCATGCTTACGCGAGCGTAAACATGGCACCCGTCA
>CAYSQZ010000004.1:0-46997 GCA_964433035.1 uncultured Pirellulaceae bacterium
CTTGTGGGTACGGCATCGATTCCATGGCGCGATTTGACGATCTTGTTCACTGCCATTTTGCTGGTTGGATTGATTGCCAGTTGGCTTGGATCGCGAGTCATTTCGCGGATGCCATTGCTTGAGTCACTGCGAACTTAGAAATTCGTAGTACAGTGTTTACCGATAAAGATTATGTCCCGGTTGGGTGCGCTGACGCGCAGCATGAGCATGGCTCCCAAAACACCATTGGTTGCCTGAGGCTATGATTCCTTCGCTGATTAGGCTAATCAACCGACGCGTTGGCAAAGAGCCTCGTTGATCGCCATTTTCCTCGCTTACGCGTTGAGGCTTTGATTTTGTTAGAACCCGACGCGTAAGCGAGGACAAAGTCAGTTGCCACTTCGCCCTTGCTCACGCATCGGGTTACCAATTGAGCTAATTCGTCCAATCATTTGATAAAATCACAGCTTCGTCTCCAATAAAATCGCAACCTCGTAGCTGGTAGACTGTTTACTCAGATTGAGCGGTTCAACGAAACAAAGTCACCCTCCCAAGTTGAGAGGGTCGAGAAAAGACGATGAAATCGGCTTTGATCGGGGAGGGTTGATATGCTCGGCTTGCAATTCACGGGAGCAACAGGCTAGGAGCTTGAAAAGCAACAGTGGCTATGTCCAACTTCTTTTAAGAACAACCATGCAAAAACAAATCAAAAATATTTCTTGTATCTGGATCATTACCACCCTGTTTTGTTCAGCGACATTGCTTGCTCAGCAACCCAAAGCAAATGGGGGCACCAAAAGTCGCAAGGCGAAAACTGTCGAACTAACCGGGCAGGCCTCCGCGCCCGAATCGTCCAATACAATCTGGCATCGGCAACCGGCAACCAAATGGAACGAAGCCTTTCCCTTTGGTAACGGGCGTCTTGGTGGGATGATGTTCGGCAAGGTCGGCCGTGAGCGAATCCAGCTGAACGAAGATTCTTTGTGGTCCGGTGCGCCCGGTGACTACTACAAACCCAACGGCCCCGCGGTCTTGGAAGAGGCTCGGGAAATGATTTTCGAGGGTCAGTATGGAGCAGCAGAAAAGCTGATCCAGAACAAGTTTCTCAGCCCGCGTCCGCCGGGGGGAACACACGCTTACCAGACGCTGGGCGATTTGATGCTGACGTTCCCACAAACCGAACAGGCCAGCAACTACCGTCGCGAGTTGGATTTGGCTGAGGCGATTGTACGCGTTCAATACGAAGCCGACGGGCTTGTGTACCGTCGAGAAATTTTCTCCAGTGCTGCCGATCAGGTTATTGCGATTCGTATCAGCTGCGACCAACCGGCAAAGCTGAATTTTGACGCGGCTCTGAAGCGAAAATATCACGCTGAGGTCAAAGCGTGGGGGCAAGACGGACTGGTGCTCAGCGGTCAGGCAAAAGCAGTCGGTAAGCGGAATCCGAAATTCCCGACAGCGGTCCAAGGAAGCCGCTTCGCAAGCCATCTTAAAGTCATTCCCAGCGGTGGTTCAGTGACATTTGCCAATGGAAAACTAAGTATTAAAGACGCCGACTCGGCGTTGATCTTGCTGTCGGCGGCAACCAACTTTCGAACAGAAAATGATCCGCTTTCGATCAGTCAGCAACAAGTAACGGCCGCTGCTGCGAAATCGTTTGAGGATCTGCGAGCTGATCATGTCGCCCAACACCGTCGACTCTATGATCGTGTCCAATTGGACCTAAAAGGTGATCCGGCTAAAAGCGAGCTTCCGACCGACGAGCGTTTGGCGGCAGTGAAGCAAGGTGCAACAGATCTTTCGCTGATTCAGTTGTATTTCGATTTTGGCCGTTATTTGATGATTTCCAGTTCTCGCCCCGGCGGTCGAGCCGCAAACTTGCAAGGTCTCTGGGCCGACGGGTTCAAGCCGCCATGGAATGCGGACTACCATATCAACATTAACTTCCAAATGAATTACTGGATGGTGCAGCCGACCAATCTTGCCGAGTGTCACCAGCCGTTCTTCGATTATGTCGAATCACTAGTACCTTCGGGAAGGAAGACCGCGCGAACTTTGTTTGATTGTGATGGATTCTGCGCCGGTCATACATCGGACTTGTGGGGCAACGCGTGGATCTTTGGCAAGCCTCGATACGGCATGTGGGTCACGGGTGCGGCTTGGTCGCTGCGACAGTTTTGGGAGCAGTACTTGTTTAGTGGTGACGGCGAGTTTCTGGAACAACGCGCGTATCCGATCTTCAAAGAGTCATCTGAGTTCTTTCTTGATTACCTCGTCGAGGATCCTGAAACCGGCAAGCTTGTTTCGGGACCAACGACTTCACCGGAAAACAACATCAAGGCTCCTGATGGTAGCAAAGGTGCCCTCTCGATGGGGCCCTCGATGGATCAGCAGATTATTTACGAACTGTTCACGCACACCATTCTGGCCTCAGAAATCCTTGGCATCGACAAAGAGTTTCGAGAAACATTGAAAGCCACACGAGCCAAACTTTCCGATCCGGTTAAGGTGGGCGCCGATGGTCGCATTTTGGAATGGGTGGAAGGACTTGAGGAAGTTGCTCCAGGACACCGCCATATTTCGCATTTGTACGCCCTGCATCCTTCATGGCAAATTTCGCCCGGTACCCATCCGGAACTAACCACGGCCGCACGAAAGACGATCGACCATCGTTTGGCCAATGGTGGTGGGCACACTGGTTGGAGCCGTGCGTGGATCATCAACTTCTTTGCGCGTTTGCTTGACGGTGACAAGTGTCACGAGAACATTCAGGCACTGTTGGCCAAGTCGACTTTGATCAACCTGTTGGATATTCATCCTCCATTTCAAATCGACGGAAATTTTGGTGCTACAGCGGGGATCGCCGAGATGCTGCTGCAATCTCATGAAGACGCCAATGCAGGGAAACCGGTGCTCGTGTTGTTGCCAGCGCTGCCCAGTGCTTGGCCTGTGGGCGCGGTGAAGGGCCTGATGGCACGTGGCGGTTTCGAGGTCGATCTCGCTTGGGATCAGGGGGAATTGACTTCAGCGACCCTGAAGTCAAAACGGGGCAATACGTGCTCGGTTCGGTGCGGTGACAGAACGGTTGAGTTGGAGACCGAAGCAGGAAAGAGCTACGATCTGCTTTCGATCGTCAAGTGAATGGATTTCCACACCCGAATTTCGCGGCAGTTCTCGGTGGTTGATCAGGTCACTCGCCTTGCGAGGCCGCGCATCTGCCCGCTTTGCTCGATTCGATCGAACGGCCTGGGGCCCGGTGCTCAGGCCTTTTTTCGTGAAATGCCTCAGCTGCGAAACGCTTGAAACTTGTGCCAGAGAATTGGGGTCTTATAAGCGTTGCGGTCGTCGTTTTGACTAGAGACGTTTCAAAATCAAGACACATCGATCCTTGGTAGTGAGTGGGACTCGCCAGAATTCCTTTTGTCCCTGAGATGAATCTGAATTCTGGCGACGTTCCAATACAGTTTTGAGGTCGCGGTATCAAATCGCGGTGTTGAATGTTAAACCCGTGACAGAATGTCCTGTCGCATTACTCGGTTGCTAAGTCCTCTGTGGAAGTTGTTGGCGATAAGACACATTGGTGAAATGTTTCAGCACGGAACACATCGTTCGGTAAACCTCAGGGCAAAAAAATAGGCACTGATAAACAGTGCCTAAGAATGTAATTAAAGGGAAACGTGACTACATAGCCAAGATATCGATAAACGGCTGGATATCAAAAAAGTTAACCATTCCATCCCCGTTAGCATCGGCTTCGAATTGGAAAACATTATTCGACAGAACTGCAACGAATGGTGAAATGTCAAAAAAGTCGACCATACCATCCAGGTTAACATCTCCCACCAAACCGCCGCTACCAATCTCAAAGCTGTAGAAATCAACAGACCCTGGGGTTAGATTTCCGGTTAACGTGGAACCGTTGAAGGTCAAAGTATATTCGCCTGCTTGCGTTGATGTACTATCGGCCACAAAGCCTTCCCCAAAAACAGTGTTGAATCCCGAAACTGAGAGAAAGTAGGTTCCGGCGGGAAGCCCAACAAAAAGGTCCAGCTCACTCAGATAATTCATGTTAGGTACATCAAACACATCGTTTGTAATGATCAGAATTCCATCTTCATTCCAAACAGCCAATTCGGTGTCGTTGACACCAATCGAGGCAAGCGTGTTAATGGTGAATGCGACATCCGGTTCGGCAATTACGCCAAGATCGATTGCTGGTGGCGCCGGCGGGGCAGGCGTCAAGGATAATTGGATATCGTAGGTCGCGTTACTAGGAGCGGTAGCACCATCAACTCCCTCAAACGCAGCAGCTACCAGAAAGTAAGTTCCTCCTGGAACTAGCACTAAAGGAAAGGGGCCGTCCTCTGGTGGGCCAGCGTCCAGAAAAAAGGGAAAAATTGCATTTGTGGTGAAGGTTTTTCCAGCTATGTCTGTAGCGGTCCCAAGCCCGTTCAAGAGGAAAAAATCCGGGTCTGCTGTAAGGTTGACAGAGCTCACATTGAATAATACCGGCTCAGAGACTGTAAATTGGTATATGTTCTCGTTGCCATAATTGGAATTTGCGATGAAGGAGTAATAGTCAACTTGGTTGGTGCCTGTGGATGTGTCACCGCTGATAGCCATAGTTCCGGTGCTGAGCGTCCCCAGGTCCATAGTAACTGTCAGTTGAGCATTAATGTTGGTAGTTGCCAGCAAAGTCAGGCAGACGAGGGCAGGTAAAAATAAGAACTTACGCATTCAAGCACCTTTCATAACAAATTGATTGCCATAGTTGCCAAAACGCGGCAATCGCCTAATTGGAATACTTGAAGTGGCTCAAGAATTGCTTCGCGTTTGGGGGTTGGTTAAACCTCCTTTGTATACGTAAACCAATCGACTTGCAACATTTTTTGTTTCTCAGAATGATATTAGTTCGGATTTAATTAGTAATTTGGACGTTCTAAGATCGAATGTTTCTAAACGATGCATTTTTCAATGGCAAGAGTTTTCCCTATTTGGCCGCTTTGGTGCTTCTGTGCGCCATCTGAGAAAAGCATCGTGCTTGGTGTTTCGTTTTTCTATGCAGGATCACAGGATGAACAGGATTTTACTCTCGGCAGCCAAAAGACAGTCACTTGAGTGTCCGGAAGAAAAGCAAAACGCCCGTAGTAGCTGAGCCAAGTTGCAACAGAAGACCGCACACTGCGTGGTGTAAACGCAAGCGCGACAGAGCCAGTACTGGCGAACTTCTTCACTTCGGTGAGCAACTCTGCGTAGGTCAGTGTCCGAGTGTCTCCGGTTCGCCCAGTGCTGATTGCTTGGTCGACTTGGCTTTTGATGTTCTGCCTTGGAAGCTGAATTGATTGTCACAATTGACAATAGGACTTTCGATCAGCAGTCCGATCGAGTAAACTATCTGGACCAATTAGTGAGCCGGCGTGGCGGAATTGGCAGACGCGATGGATTCAAAATCCATTGGGGGCAACCCCGTGGAGGTTCAAGTCCTCTCGCCGGTACTGAAAAGAACTCGGAAAACAATTTTGTTTTCCGAGCTCTTTCGTTTTGTCGCCAGAGACGCTCCCTGGCAAGTCTGAATAAGGTTAGTCGCTGTCTGACAATTTCATGCTGGACTGAGCGGCAAGCCGCCGGCTAGCGCCTTGCCGCTCACATTTAACAAACAGTGCCTAGATCCAGCGAGCGTCGATTTCAAAGTCCGAGTCAAAACCTGATTCGTCAAAAGTTGGTAGTTCCGTTTTTTCTCGAATATGAGCTTCACGGCTATCGGGAGTGCGTGAGTTGTTGGTTGCTTGAGGTTTGAGGGCTTGCTGGAAATTGACTCGATGTTCGAGTTCCAGCAATTTTTGATTCAGTTCGGCGCAGTAACGGGAATACCGCTCTCCACTAAAGCTGAAAGAATGGACCGAATAGCGTGCGCCAAGATCTATTGTCGGACGCGTATAAGAGCGGTTTTTCATTGAAGTCTCCGTTAGAATTTGGAGACAGTCCTTGTCTAAGGGTCGCGCAGTCTTTGCCCGACAAAAAACCAACCATGCGGTTGGACGCTCACATTCTGCCTGAATTTGTCTAACAACGCATCGCCAATATTTTTCGATGCTGTCAGGTGCTGTCAGAAACGTCCGCTATCGGAGCGGATAAGTAGGGCAGAGAACGCGGCGGGAGGTAAAGCTTGGAAGTCGATTTTATCGTCTCAATTGTTTCCCTAGGGGATGAGGCGGCATCGGCGCGGCGTGGATCAGAACTCGTTGTCTTTGGACCACTACGCCAATTTCGGCTTGACGCTTTTTCTTCCCCGATCGTAGTGGTCTCAACTCGAGACTGCTTAGGCTTCCAAAGCTGCTTCGCTTGTTTTAGCAGGGACTGTTTTTGGCGGGGCAGGGTGGAATAGTCGTTGATAAAAGCAGGCAACAATCGTTGTTGCGAAGAATGGTAGTCCATTGATCAAGTAGCGTTTGGCAAGCCGTTTAGGTTCGACGAACAATCTGAAGATCCACTCGAAGCCACTTTTCTTGGCCCATTCAGGTGCACGTACAAGCTCACCACTAATAAAGCTAAAACTGACTCCAACACCTAACCACCAAATGTTGGGGAACTTCAACCGCAACATGTTGATCAAGACATCCTGTTTAGGGGAGCCAAGGCCAACAAAAACAATGTCGGGGCGAGCGGAGGCTATTTCATTTGCAATCGAATCCAACGCTTCCAAGTCCGATTCAAATCCGAACTCGGGGCAGAGAGTGCCCGCGACTTTCAACTTGGGAAAACGATCTTCCATTTCGTTAGCAGTTTCATCAGCCGTGCCAGAGTTGCCACCCAAAAAGAATACCGACAGACCTGTCCGGGAAGCCGCCCCGCATAGTTCAACCATTAAGTCGGTGCCGTTAACTCGTTCGGGCACGGGTTGGCCTTTGATTCGACTCGCCCAAACCAAAGGCATACCATCGGCTACATTAAGTGTCGATGTCGCCACAAGATTTCGAAATGAAGGGCTCTTCTTGAACCGACGAAGAATATCAAGGTTGGGTGTTACAACCCAGCCGCCCAATCCAACGCTACTGGAATCAACAATATACTCGACAGTCTGCCGTAGAGAGAGCGAATGGATAGGCATGCCACGAATTGAGATCTTTTCAACGTGGTCGGTCAATGCAAACGAATTCTGGCGTGTCGGTGAGCTATGGACGACAGCCGGTTCAGACACTTTTGGTTGGCGTACAACCACGTCTGTATCGGCCGTGTCTAGTTTTTGAACAGTAGATTGGTCAGGCATTGTTGATTTAAGTAAGCTTCGAAGGACGGTAAGGTTGGTTGTAGCTTGCAGATTATTATTCTAGTCACGTTCAGTTTTGAGCCAGACCTTTTCACGCTCAAAAAGAAGAGAAAGATATATTCGGACCTTTCGGACCAGGAACCACGGCATCGACAAAATCGCCTGAAGCGGAACCTGTTTTCGACAATGAATCAGCCAACCCAAAACAAGGCTCGCCGCTACCAACACAGCACCAATCGAGAGCATTATCAGCGGTAGCTGGCTCCCATTGAAGGCTGCCAGAACACAGGCCGCCGCAAATAAGGCCGCCCAAGCCATCCCCAGCAAAGCCAGCGGTGGAATGCAAAGATCAAATGCGGCCCACAGCAACGATGGTCGCAAAGACGTGATTGATCGTAGCGCCATTTTGGGAGCATTGGAAACGATTGATTCGAGGTAACCCTGTTCCCAGCGTCGTCGTTGCTGAACCAGAGTGCCCCAAGCTTTGGGAACGTTGCCGTCGATTTTTGCCTCGGGACAAAATGTTGGTGCATAGCCCAAGTAAGCCAACTCGAGTCCAAGCGTTGTGTCTTCAGCCAGTGACTTGTTTGCCACATTGACTTTTCGAATGGCTTCCCAAGGGAACGCCATCCCACTGCCAGTAAGCTGGCAAGGCATCCCGGCCCGCATCGAACCAAGTGGTCGAATATGATTTTTAAACCACAACGTGAATGAAGAGGCTAAGTTACTGTTGGCACTGCCTTTGAGGCCGCCGAAAATGTAGGAGCCTTGAGCAGGACGATTCAGCTGACCTGCTTTGGTCGACAACAAAGAGATCGCTTGGGAGGAAATTCGACAATCGGCATCGACAACGATCACTACTTCTGGAAGGACATCTTCCTCCGAAAGTAAATTCAATGCGTACTGCAACGCGTACGACTTGCCGCGATGTTCGAGATTGGTCCTCTCGATAACTTCGGCCCCAAAACCTCTGGAGACTTCGGCAGTGTCGTCGTCGCAGTTGTCAGCAATTACGATCGCTCGGTCGCCTTCGTGCAACTGACTTATTACGTCTCCAATGATGCCACCGATGATATCCCGTTCATTGTGTGCGGGAATCAAAACTGTGGTTCGAGGGTGTGGCTTGCTCGAGTCAGTCGGATTGGTCGATGTCCGACCCGGAAGGAACGACAGAAAACATTGCAGCGAAAACGTAAGAACAGGAACCATCACAACAACGGCCAAGCCTGTTAAAACAATTGAAATCACAGTAGCCTCATCATGGTGTTATGTCTCGTGGTGGTCGCCAAAGGGATATTGTACATGGAATCTTCAAAATGTAATGAGGCTTATGGAAAAACAAAGAAATTACATGCTCCAACAGTTGAGTGTTTTTCTCACTTTTTACCGGCTCGAATTACCGATTGTTGAATCTAGGAACTGTGTTAATTTTGCCGTTGGTAACGTGAAGCTGTTTGTAACGAAGACAAACGACTGACCTCTGGAAGCTCCGTGCTCGACCACTCCAAACGTGCCGAGTTTCTCGTTTTTTGTTTTTAGCGAAACGGCGACCTTGGAGGTTTGGCTGGGGATGGCATGCGGCATTATCCAGCAGTGACGGTGAGGATCCTAACACTGTTTTTCATTTAAATCTACAAGCTCAAAGCATTGGCTGCAGAAGGCTTCCACAAATCCGAAGAAAAAGCGTTCAAAACTGGATCTACGTTGATTCGGCCAGATAATTTTTGACCGCCGCCAGCATGGAAATATCGGCTTCGTTTTCGCTCATGGCCTGTTCAGCCATGGCTTGCCGCTCTTGAGCAGATAGCTTCACCGCGGTTTCCAAACATTCTACGAGGCTATCGAAGGTGAAGGTTAGGCACGAAACCTTGTCTTCAAGTTGGTATCCGCGAGTGCCAAACTCTTGCGTCAATATTGGCAGCATGGACGAGATATACTCGCTGTTTTTGACGTTCGAACCAGAGCCTTCGAACACCGGGTTCAGCGCGTAGTCGGCAGCCGCCAGATAGGGCTGGATGGAATCGACAAAACCGGTCTGGTGAATCCTCGCTTCGTTAAGCTCTTTGGCTGGATCGTCACCCGATTTTGACCCAACTGTACCCACCACAAGAATTTTCGCTCTGCTGTCGCTCAATGTTTTTCGCTCAGCTGAGCAAAACTCTTGCAGACGATCCAGAGCCGAGCGATTGGGGCCAAAGTTACTTCCCGTAAAAACAAAAAGCGTTTCATCTTCGCTAATGCCAAGTTCCAATCGGGTGGATTTTCGAACTTCGGGATCTACCCGGTAGTCACTTGGAAAAACTCCGTTGGGTACAAATGCAACCGAATTGAGATCCGCAAAATATTCCTGGTCAGCTGGGGCGCAGGCAATCACCAAGTCTGCTTTTTTTGCAGCCTTGCGTTCCAGGCTCCTGACAAGCGGCACTAGAACAGGAGATATAAAAGATTTTTTCCAGAGCTGGTGCTCGACGTTATGAGTGTTGAGGTGCCAGGGTTTGGCAAGCCGATTCGCTATTGGGGTGAGGTAAGGAAAATCGACAATGACAAGATCTGCGGCATCAGCAAATTCGTTGATCTTTTTGGGTGTAAAGAATCGGGCAACCAAGTTACTCCAAAGTGGCGGCAGGGAGAGTTGGTAAGCCAGCCATTGACAGGCGCCGAAAAAAGGTCGGCGGTCGACGAATTCATTGACGCCGTTTTCCAACCGGCCGCCGCTACTTTTCTTTCTCGCCAGATAGTCCTGTTTTCGACCAGTAAAGGAATAGATCGAAACATCATGCCCTAACTCCGCAAGGGCTCTGGCAAATGAGCCAGTACGAATTTGTCCGCCTGATAAGCACGGATATACCTGTATTTCTGAGAGGATAAGAATATTCATCGAACGGGTCTTTGGATTGGCTTTCTACATTAAGAAAGGGCAGGAAATCTTATTCAAATGATCATTGAGTTGGTGAAACTTTCGACTGCTTCACTCGGTCAGTCGGCAAGGTCGCATGCATAAGCAATTGCAGTTACCTCGGTTTTATTCGTGTGATGCTGTTTGGATTTGGTGGTACTTCAGATTGAGTATCGCTGGTTGGGCCTGTGTTCGAATCATCTTGAATCGGAATCCACGAATGTGCGGCGATGGCAAGGAATACAAACGTGGAACAACTTGCCGGGTCGTTAACACGCGATTCGGTAAACGCTCGCACGATGCAGAAAAAAGCTCCGCCAACGAGAAACAGGTATTCGGGTTTCATGGTCCGACGAAACGTGACGGCTGAGTAGAAAAAAGTAGAAAGTGCGGTCGACGCCATCAAGATGCAGCCGACAATACCGAGCTGAAGCGTGGTGTCGAAGTATGAAGAATGAGCTTCGCTGATCACCCATTGCTGAGAACCAGCAATATCATTGATGTGTCTTGGCGTCCAGAAAGCACCAAATCCATAACCTTGAACTGGCCTTAAAGAAATGTAGTTGGACAAGTCTTCCCATAAAGGAAGTCGCCCTGTCAGTGATTCTCCGGTTTCCTCTTTCCGCCCCAATAGCAAAATTTCTTCGAGCTGGGCGACCGGGTCAAAGCCTGTAATCTGACACATCAGCACCACTGTCGAGACCAACCAGAAACTGACGAATACTCCCAAAAGAATCTTGTACGTTGGTTGGGCGGCAAGCCAAATGATCCCCAGGCAAACCGGCACGCTTAGCGTCGCGCTCCTGCATTTGGTCATGACCAAAAACAGGAACAGCACGCCAAAGATGCCAAAGAATAAGGATTTAAACTTTGGCTCGACTCGAGTCATTGTGTACGAAGCAATGCAGCCAATGGCCAATCCGGCGGCTTGAATATTGGGATGCACTGTGCCGGCAAAGCGATAATCTCCGCGATAGGGAGCAAACTTTCCGAAAAATATTTCAGCGCCGACGCCAAGCATCAGCAGTCCAACAGTGACGACCACTGCAGCGAGAACGACTTCTTTGACTTTGACGAACCGACAGAAACCAAAGCAACCTATCACACAACAGAGCATCAAGACGTAACGTCGGATCGTGGCCGGCTGATCAATCGACCAAGTTATGCTTGCTCCAGTCCAAAGCACGTAGGCGCCAATCAAAAAGACTGGCAAGTTCAAACGAAATCTCGTCCCCCGCCCCAGGATGAGGCTGAGAAATCCGATCGCAGCGCAACTAAGAAAAGCAAGTCGACGTTTGATGTTGCCACCGGATGACCATTTTTCCTGAGTCTCAATATCCAGAACAAACGCTTCGGAAAGGATAATGTCGACGGTATGCCCAGGAAGATAGAGCACGACCACCATAAAAGCGAGGAAGGCGACTTTCGTAAAAGGCCGATTGATCAACTCCATCAGAACGCTGGAGTTGGGGTTGGTAGTATCCATTAAGTTGTGAGCAGAAGCTTGGGTCATTGCACACCCTCCAGCTTGGCCTGCTTGATCAAGAAGTGTCGTAGCACAGATGTTCGTGTCACCGCATTGAAAATCGCACTCGCCGCCGATGTCCAGGCGGCTCCCACGATTCCCAGAGGACTGATCAGACAGGCCATGGCGATCAACGCGAAAATCATCAAGCAAATATCCACGTAGAAATTCTCTTTGATCCTTTCCATCACCATCAGTCCCGTCGAAGCCACAATCACCATGGCTTCGAACAGTTTGGCGACTGCCAGAACTGTCATCACGATATGCAAGTTCGGATAGCCGTAGATTGCCTCGGCAAGCCAACCCCCGAAAAACGAAATTAGAATGATGAAGCTCCCCAGCGCAACGATAAACAGGATCGCCATCTTGATCAGAATTTTTTGCAATCCGGCGACACCTTGATCAACGTAGATCAACGCGGCTCTGGGGGTCAGGAAGTTAGTCATTCCTGAATTGAAAATATTGGCCAAGCCAATCAGCGTCATTGCCGCAGCGAAATAACCGGTTCCCGTTGTGGTGACAACTTCTGCAAGAACCAGAGGTAAAATGAAGGACGGAAGCGAGCCAATCAGTTGCCCGGCAACGGCCCATTTTCCGAAAGACCAATTCTGTCTCCAGTCGGCGATGATGCTGGGCTTGAAAAAACCCACTTTGGGGCCACTCTTGATAAACCAGACTCCGACGGTCCCGAGGCTGGCTAGCCCAATCACTGCCCAGGCGGTCCAGCTCGACAGGTAGCCCAAGTAGCCCAGCACAAGCAGTGTTCCGATCTGCAAAGCGCTAATCGAAGCGTCGATGATCAGCGCTGAAACTTTTTTCAGATGAGTGAAGCAATAGTGCCGCGCGATTTCACGTATCATTAGTACTGGAAGCAACGCCAGCAGCACATACAGCGTGGACACACTTTCAGCTTGGCCCCAACCGTTAATCGCCAGGATGGTTTGGCCGGCCAAAAAAAGCAGTGCCAGCGCCATGAGGCCAAAGTGCTGGGTTAAACAGCTGCCCCGATATTGGTCCGAACGCTGGTCGGTATGTTGGTGTTGGTAGATCGTGTAGGGAATGCAGATCATTTGTTGCTGAATTCCTCTAACGAACAATACGATATGCAACGCAATATAGTAAACGCCTAAATCGGACGACGATGCGTATCGACCAATCAAGATCGTGGTAACAAAGCCGGCGACGCTGACGATTCCCTGGTCAACGAGACAAACCAATGCATCCTTATGGTCTTTCAACCGCGCAAGCCAACCCGCTGATTTTGCGGGGAGAGCCTCGGAGAGCTCTGGCGACTGGTACGGATTGACGTCCATTTTGATGCACGGTTCTTCAGCTGAAGTTTGGGTTGGGCTGGCTGTTTTGCTCAAGCCAGCGGTTTAGGCGTTTGCACTGGGGACTAATTCCTGGCTCTCACGAAGGCCTGGATTGGTCGGATTGCCCAAACTTCTGGTTCCTCCTGTTGGTGCTGAAGGTCCGCCAAAGAAAATCTCACTGAGAACTGCGACCAGAAACGCTCCTGAGAAGGCTGCAACCAGTCCAGCGGCAGCAATGAGCTTCTTTTTGGGTCCGACTGATTTGGGAACAAAGCTTGGCTCTTGAATGACTTTCACATTGGTAAATTGTCTCGAAAGCAACGCGGCCTCGATCCGAGTCTGCTCGCGCGCTTCCCGATACTGGGTATAGTTGTTAGCGGCCACAGCGACATCTTGTTCGAGTTGGCGGATTTTGACTTCGTCCCGGTTGAGTTGCTGCGCCTTGGCTTTGAGCTTTTTCAATTGGCTTCTAATCTCTTTGCTCTCGGCGTCCATCGAAGCCAAGTCTGACCCTGCTTCGAGCAGTTCATCTCGCAAATTGCGCACGTGCAACGGGTTTTCTATCATCCGCTCAAGCGTCTTATATTTCGCTTCGATTGAACTCCGTTGACTCTCGACTCTCAAATACTGCAATTGCGTTTCGTTGATCTGTGATTTGAGGATGTCTTGAGCACCTTCGACGGTAACCACTCCAGCCTGTTTTTTCAAATTCTGAAGTTTGCTCATCAGGCCTTTCCATTCTTCCTGAACCAGTCCCGTCTGTTTTTCAAAGAAATCATTACTTTCAGGAGTTTGGTGAGCGATGGTGTGTAACTCTTTGTAGCAATCGAGATACACTTCCATAATTCGCTTCGCTAGTTCCGGCGAAGAGGCTTGCAAACCGATTTTGAGGATGCTTGATTTTCGCTCACTCAACACATAGACCTCTTCGATGAGCATCTGGATGGCCTTTTGTCGAGGCGATTTTACGAAGTCGTCTTCCGGTAAAATTTTCTCGGGGTTAAATTCTTCGGGAATGTCCTCGTCACCTAATACGACGTCGGCCCCCATCCTGTCGACGATCGCTTCCATCAGTGAGCGGCTGGTCAACATGTCACGAATCGAATTGACTTCGCTCTCGCGCGACTCAAGAACCTGAACCGTTTGCCCGGTTGTGGCAATTGGGTCAAGCGAAACAGATTCCCGCCCCAGGCGGACGAAGACGATCGCTTCAGATAAATAAGAGCGCGGCAAAAATATAATTGCCAACACGGCTAGGCTTAACACGGCAAGCAACGTCAGCAGCGCCTTGCCAAAATTATTTTTTAACGCCCCAAGTAAGAATGGGATCGAAATGGAAAAGTCTGGATTCATGGGTCAGTTGCCAGTTACGATTCGAGAAGCATGCACGATGCAGGTTAACAGTAGAGTGATCGCAAAAACAGTCGCGATGCTTTGAACTCTGGATGACTTCAAGATAGTCGAGATGCTCGATTTTTGAAGTAGAATTGCTCTTAGATTGAGTCTTAGCGCTGCGTAGCGCCCAACTCATGTGAGGATTGAGACGATTCTGCCATTTATGGTGATCAAGGGAACGCTGCTGCGACCTAAGGGGAAAGCGACTTCGGCCCAATATTGAGCTAAATCAGGGCGGGGCCAGCATTTGGGCAAATGCGACAGTAATTTGCTCAGAGATTTGTTAGGGCTTGGATTTGTTGCTCCAGTTACTCCAGAATTGGTTACTGTGCAGTTCCCCTGGCAGTGAAAGTGCGGCAATGAAAAAATACATCATACGAGACGACGCCGATATTCCACGTTGCTGGTGGTGCGCGGATCTGCCTGTCTATGTTCGATACCATGATCGCGAGTGGGGCAGGCCGGTAAAGAATGACCGCCGCATGTTTGAGAAGGTCTGTCTTGAGGGATTTCAAGCCGGCTTGAGTTGGATCACGATCCTGAAAAAGCGACAGATGTTTCGCGACGCTTTCAAGAATTTTGAGATGAAAACAGTCGCGAAGTTTAAGGATAAGGATGTTGAAAGATTGCTGAAGAACGAGGGTATCATTCGACACCGCGGCAAGATCGAAGCGACGATTAATAACGCAGTTCGGGCGTTGGAGATGATCAAAGCAGAGGGTTCGTTGGCGGCGTTCTTTTGGTCATTCGAACCCAAGAAGGCGCGGAAATTTGATGCCAAACGAGCAGTGACTTCTGAGTCGGAAAAGATGAGCAAGGAATTGAAAAAGCTGGGGTGGAAGTTTGTGGGGCCTACCACCTGCTATTCGTTCATGCAGTCGATGGGGATCGTTAACGACCACCACCGAAAATGCCATTGTTGGAACGAGACCGAATCGTTGCGAAAGAATTTTAAACGGCCGGCGCGGCGGTAGGTTTGATTTACTCAAGCCAATGCGTTTGAGCAGCCAACCCGTGGTATAGGAATTGAAACGCGGAGTCACGGAGGCCACAGGGGAGACGTCAAACAATTTCTCTGTGTCCTCTGCGCCTCTGTTTTTTATTCGCAGTGTGATCGACCGTAGTAGATCGAATTCTAACTTTGTCTTGCCAACGCTCGATTTGAGATAGTCGTACCGTCGGGACTTGTGGGCAGCGAGTTTACTGTACCCCACCTGGGTTGACCGAGGCGGCATCAAATACGCCTAGCTCTGAAGGGAAGATACCATAAAGCGTCCGTGAAAAATACAGCTCGACCGCGTCGGCGAGTCGCGCGATTGGACGTCGGGGAACCAAAACGATATCTGAATCCCTTAGCCAGATCTCATCTGACGGTATAGGTCGTTTGCCATTTAGGGCGCCTTGAAGATCCAGTTGCAGGGCCATGAGTCTCCAATTTTGATCTCGGCGGAAAACAACGATTTGGCGAAGGTTCCCGCCATTGACCTCGCCACCTGCCAGAGCGAGCGCCTGTAGCGCCGTTGTCGGTCCGAGAAGTTGGACTCGACCTGGTTGCTCGACTTCTCCGACAACGTAAATAAATCGAGGTGCCTGTTCTTCAAGAACCACTGAGATGCGAACGCCTTGGACGGTTCCAAAGAAGCGCGCGTTAACTTCTCGCTCCAATTCATCCAGCGTCAAACCCACAACACCAATGGAACCAATCAATGGCAATCGAATCGTTCCGTCGGCAGTAACCCGAGCAAATCGAGCCTGCCCACCGACGCCAGCCCGGGCGTCAACCGAATCCAGAAAATCGCGGCGAGCGGTATCGGTGCTGATTCCACTTACGTTAATCCTCGCGGGCGTGCGGAAGTACGGGCTGTAAAGCGAGTCCAATTCGCGGCGAAGCTCATCCATTGTCTTTCCCGCTGCAACAACATTGCCAACCAGATCCAGAGAAATAGTCCCATCGGCCAAAACCGTAACTCCGTTTTCGATCGTTGCTTCGTTAAGACGTTCGTCGACCGTCGAGACAACTCGAATCGTATCGCCGACGCTAAGCCTATATTCATTCTGTAACTGCCGGCGATCGGCTTGGAAAACAAACTCGATCCTATCATCAACACGCAAACGGTACTCCGGTACATGAGGAGTTCTGGCAGGACCAATGTACTCACCATAGGCGTGAGTTTCCCAAGGGATATACTGAGAATCGCCCCAGCCCGGTTCACAACCATCGAGCCGACTATTCTGATCGACCCCGCAGTAGTGCTTGGCAGGTAAGTTGGATTGGCGCGGAGCGGCTGGTCCCTGAGGCGTCTGTCCATAACCTCCATAGCCAAAATTTGTTTCAGGCTGAATTTGATATTGAACGTTGGGCTGTTGCCAATTCTGTAACTGCACGTCGCCGTGGGAATGACCTGCAAATTGATTTGAAGTCACAAAATCTTGTTGCACTGGGTAGTCAAATCCGGAGACCTGTGCATCGACACAATTAGGGTTTAAAGCCAATGCGATCAGCAAAAATGAAACCCAAAGCATGGCTTTGGACGAAGTTATCACGGTTGGGACTCCAGTTTCGGATTGTTGGGGGTAACTCGAATTCATATTACTGAAACCAGTCTTTAATTCTCTTAGACAAATTGCGTTTTTGATTTGTGGTGGCCTGCACCGGTTGAACTTGAGCCGTCGAAACCGGAACCTGCCGATTGAAGGAAGTCGCTGGGATGGCCGAATTTTCGCGGAATTGTTCCGGTGAAACCCAGCCTGCCAAAGCCGTTTCTGAACTTTCAAGTTTGGGTGCGGTTGCTGCTTCTCGACGCGAGATTTGAGCTAAGCGAATATTCTCGCTACGTTCCTCAGCGATTTGAGTTGTTTCTGCAAGTCGACTGTGTGCTGCGGCCAGGTTTTGCCAGAAGACTTGTCTGCCGCCTGAATATTCTACCGCCATTGAGAACCAATGAGCCGCAGGTTTGTACCAGGCTTCTTTGTAGAACAGGACGCCAAGTTCATTGGCGGCTTCATAGTTTTTAGGGTCCGCAGTTAGTGAAGCGAGCAGGATGGCTCTTTTTGAGTTGTCACCCAAAACACCTGGATCGCCCCGCAACCCCGGAGCAGTCGAGAGGATTCGACTTAAATGAAACAGGGCCGAACTGGCAGCTTTGGATTCGCCGATGGCCTGTTCGATGCGAGCTTGTGCGAACTGGCAGTAGGCTTCACTCGCCTTGTTAAAGGAGAGGCTGTCAAATTGATTTGGCTGGATGGCTTTGGTTTCGTGCGAAGCGACTACCAATTTCAGATTTCGAGAGTGCTCTCGTCGCTGGACCGTTGTGGCAAAGTCATCTGATTCTTTCAACGCGGTGAATCCGGCCAGGAGGCTTGTTGTGTAGGCTCGGTTTCCAGATTCTCTGTCGTTGGATTGGGCGACGATCATCAGAGCATTCATAAACTCTTCTCGGGCGGCAAAATAGGCACCCCGAGTAGCAAGAGCTTTTCCTTGCTTGGTTGCGTTAAGTGCTCGAATTTCAGTTTCGGGGAGACTTATTCGTTTAGCCAACACCGGAAAGTGGCTGGTTTGGGTTGGGGGTGCAGCGAGTTTTAAATCCGGCTCAATCCGTTCCCAATTGACTTTTCGCACCATGCTTGAATTACGGGCCAAATCTCGATCAGTTTCGGTTTGGGTTGCGAAATCGTTTTTGCTTTGAATCGTGTTTGCTGAACCGATAGAAGAGTCAAAGGAGTATTCGCTGGTTGAAGCTTTGCCAATATAAAAATCGGCAGGCGCTTCATCTTCAAGAATAGAATCCTTTTGATCGTCAATTTGATCACCAAAGTTTGAATTGCTCTGATCTGTATTTTGGTCAGTTGCGGGCGGCGTGTTCTTCGACAAAACTGGGCTGGAGTCGCGGACCTGATTTTCGACTTCCCGAGCGAAACTGTTTTTTTGCCATCGATTTTCGGGATATTTGTTCTTCAAATACTCTGTTGTCGTAAGCTCTTCACCAGACCTCAGCGATTTGATGGTTGGAACTTGAGGTTGGGTCTCAGTTGTCAAATCGTATCGTTGCGCTTGTCGGTGTAGGTTGGGGGCTGGCGTGATGTTCTGGCCGTGAACAACCGGTTCGGGTTGGGTTGTTGGCTCTTGGGTAGTAAGTTGGGGCAGCGGTCGTGAGATTGGCTCTGGAGTCGGTGGTGCAATCAGCTCAGGAGCTGACCCTGAAATCTGTTGCGAGATCGACTCGGTCTTCGGCTCGGTAGTCAGCTGAGGCAGCGGTCGTGAGATTGGCTCTGGAACCGGTGGTGCAATCAGCTCGGGAGCTGATCCTGAAATCGTTTGCGAGATCGACTCGGTTGTCGGCTGGGGCAGCGGTTGTGAGATTGGCTTTGAAGTCGGTGGTGCAACCTGCTCAGGAACTGATCCTGAAATCGTTTGCGAGATCGACTCGGTTGTCGGCTGGGGCAGCGGTTGTGAGATTGGCTTTGAAGTCGGTGGTGCAAACTGCTGAGGAACTGGCTCTGAGATCCGATGTGAGATCGACTCGGTCGACGGCTGGGGCAACGGTCGTGAGATTGGCTCTGGAGTCGGTGGTGCAACCTGCTGAGGAACTGGCTTTGAAACCTGATTCGAGATCGAACCGGTCGTCCGCTCTGTAAACTGTTCGGACATGACAGCTTGCCTGGCAAAGTGTTCCGCACGGATCTGGCGTTTGGCGGGTGGGACTTGAGGCCGAATTTCGGTTGGTAACTCGCGCCGGAGGCCACTTGTAACAGGAACAGAGATAACTCGCTGCGCTTGCACCACTGATTTCGAATCGATCAATTCGCCAGTGTCTTGAAAATTGAATGTGAAGTGCTGATGCTCGTCCCTGGGTGGCAACTCCGCTTGGGCTTCGATCGGACGAAAGTTTTTGGACTCAGTGCGATTTGCCGTAGCCAAAGTAAACATCCAAACAGCGGCTACGATCCCACCGACGATGTATAAATCTGTTTTTTTGAATCTCATTGAATCGCTCAAGTTCGTGACATACACATAACGCACAGAAGTTTGATCGGCTAAAGCTTGCCGATTCTGTAGACTTTGACGGTTCGGTAAGATTTTTGTATAGATTCACGGCTAGCAGCTATCGTTTTCGCGATCTGATTTTGCGCTGCTTCCCGATAGTTGGCGCTTGAAGTGGCTGAAGGAGCAAAGTGCATGCACCAATGGCAGCAATTTCTGATACAGGGAAGGGGAGAGGGCGGTTCACTCTTGCGCTTCGAGCTTGTATTGCAACAGATCAGCAGGGGCAGGCACTCCATGCAAAAGCTGCAATAAAAGCGTAACGCCTATCTGAGCACTAGTAGCACTCTGTCTACCAATAAATGTCATGCGCGACATTGGGTGCCATGCCATGCTCACGCGCAGCATGAGCATGCTTACGCTCAGCAAAGAGCATGACGTCTGCTTTTTTGGGAATGGTCTTTCCGGCGGCGTCGTTAACGATGGCTAGGGCCAATGCCGATTCCAAGAGCGCAGCTTTCCTGTGTGGAACTACGGGATCGATCAAACCCCGATTGGGGTTCGCTTTGTCAATTAAGTTGACAGACTGGGGAAGCTTTCCAGAATTGTTTTAGCCAGCTTTTTGAAGCTTCTCTTGCTTGGATTTCTCTTCCTTCATTTTTTTCTTCTTTCGCTGCTGCGCCGCCCGTTTCTTTTTTCGCTCCAGACGTTCTGCTGCGGCCACGAAATTGGCCGGCGGCAAACCCATGAATTTTTCAGCGACCGGAATCTTAATTCGTCGATTCTTTTTGCCTTCGTAGACGTCAAGATTCTCGTTGAGCTCATCCTCAGTTACCGCCAGCGACTTAACACCACCTTCAGGGACCTCAGCGCCTGCAACCCATACGATCGAATTAAGTACGATTTGACGGAACCCATCCACTGCCCAGTTACGATGATAGTGACCGCCGGTGAACCCAACGCCGCGCCCACCGTCTTTTCGTTCGATTCCCCACATCAAGGTCTGCGGTTTGTCGATTCCGTTAACTCCGTTTTCATTCCATAAATTAATGATCTTCTTGACTCGAGTTTTGGTTGGCGTCGCGGTTACGAGATCCAGAACCTGCTCCCGATCTTCTTGAAATCGCATCGAATAGTAGAACTCGTCGTATGCGCGGACTAGATCGGTGACACCATTGGACACCGGGTGATCCGGCAGCGCCCTCAGGTCTGCGACCCAGTGAGGATTAACGGAAAATCCAGTCTCCATCGCACCGCCGATCCAGGGTCGAAAGTACTTTTCGCCTTCTTCGCGGCTAGGATGCACAGCGTAATGCATGAACATGAGCCCGCAGCCCGCTTTAGCCAACTCGTCGGCTTTCTCCCAGCCGTGCTTGATTACCTTGGTAGCGTCGGAATAAATGACAATCGCATCGACACCTTCGAAAACGGACTCGTCTTTGGGCCAGCCGCTGATCACAGTGGCGCTGACATCCAAGCCGCTTTGCTCGTTAAGCGCCTTGGCTAGCAACATACATCCCGCTTTAAATTCATGCTCACCCAAAGCGTGGGATTTGCCTCCCGCGAGAAATAGAATTTTGGTCGTGTCAGCGTGCGTTGAATTGACTACAGGCAAGCCAACTGAGCAGGTGCAGGATACGACAAAAATCAGCAACACAATCGCAAATCTCATACTTCACAATCTTTCAATCTGAATCTGAACCAAGGAACTTCAGTAATACTGAGTATGGGGAACGGTTGTGGAATGTCAAACTGCGACCTTATTGAATTGAGCAAGGATGACAAAGCAAGGAACAGATTTGACGCGGCTTTGGCGAAAAAGAGGAAGATTAGTGGATTCTTCAAAGTCGAATTGAAGGTAGCGATCTGCTTTGCCTCTGAACTCCAAACTGGTCAATTAGGTCGGTTGAACCCTTAGGTTCCGTCGAATCAACGCGAAAGAAAATCTGGCAGGCACCCTCGCCCAAAACGTCCAGCCTCTCGACGCGGTGACCCGAGTGATTCCCGGCGTCTCAGCTTGCTTCCAAGCTACTTCTATTTGGTCAATCCGGTAAAAAATCCCGCGGCTGGATTGACCTTGAAGCGCTTTCCCAAGACTCCTAGACTCCGCCCGCGCAGGAGGTGCGTAGTTAGGACTGTTGTCGAACGGAAAAGTCAACAAACAGGCTTTCGCATTATTGGCGAACTCGTTGTGCTCGTATTTCAAGCAGGCATATTTTGAAAATGTGGATTCGGAAATTTTGTTCTCAAGCCACAATTGCTTTGGCTTGCGCCCTGGCGATGCCGCATGTTGCGGTGGTGGCGTGGGGGCAAACTCCGAAGGTACAAAACAATCAAGCTTCATTTGCCACCGAGTTTGAATCGCTTTTTGAACAAACCGATCTCTCTCCTTACAAACCAGTTTGCCGTTGCTGGGTTAGCCAAAGCGATCTGAACTTGGAATCTAAAAGAGGTTTCAAAACAATCTTCTCAGCCCTTCCGGAAGTGGACCAGGCAACGAGTCCTGCGGGATTGCTGGCCAAACGAGGACTTGTAACCTCGTCCACTACGCAAAACTTGGATTTGGAAACCGCCAGACCAATTGGAACCGGGTTATCTGCTCCAAGTCGAGACAGCTTTACCAGTCCCGATTCAAATGAACGCTTCAGAGGCGATGGGGTTGCTCGTTTAAAAAGGCAGACTCCCCGAGGCTTGCTTCAACCGATCCTTGAACAGGATTTGCAGCCCGATCCGACAAAAAGAATTCCGCGACCCTTTTTTGATTCGCGCTTGAGGCCGGCTTCTTTGCAGGAACAATTTCCCATCGAATCTCAAGCTCCAAATCAAACGCTCCAACTGGCCACTCAGCCGACGGAACAAGTTGAAGAGACTCCTGCAGAATCTGGCGAGTCTTTGATTCCAGATGAAACGTCGTTGGAAAAACTGGATGCTCAAATCAAAGAGCAGATAGAACTGGTATCCAAAGAAGCCGGAGATGAAACGGTCAAGCAGGAGCAATTGCAGCAATTGAACACAGCCAGTAGTTGGATTCAAAAAGCGAACAACTTGCAGTCGCAGATCGATGTGCAGAAGAAACTGAAAAATACTTTTGAAGCCAGACTCAAAGAGCTTCAGGCGGAGCTCAATGAGTCCCCGATGGCTGAGGTTCCCGATCCGATGTTGGACTCAGAGGGACTGCAGATGGAGTTGCAGGTCAAACGCCAGGAGCTTCAGCAATTGAAAACACAATTGGCAGAGAATCAGCGGAAAATGGAAGACCGGGACAAGCGTATTGAGCAACTTCCTGCTGACCGAACCGCGGCTCAGGAGGAGCTTAGCAAGTCCGAAAGTGGTCTGTCCGATCTCGACCAACAGCCCGATGGAACATCCAAACAACTTTCAACCTTGATTCTCAAAGCCAAGCAATGGGCTGCCAGAAAAGAGATTGAGGAGTTGACTATCGAGTCCCCAAGACACGAAGAAAGCGGCAGGTTATTGCCGCTGGAACGTAGCGTCCTGAGCCGAAAGATTCAGATCATTGAATCCGAGATTCAAGTCTGGAGCGCAGCATACAACGAAAAACGAGATCAGGAGATCGTCGATCAGGCCAACCAAGCCGAGAATCTGAGGCAGCAAGTCGTCAACAACGATCCAGGCTTGAATGCCTTGGCACAGCTTAACCATCAGCTGGTTGAAGAACGGAATAGTTGGACTGCCGGAATTAAAGAAGCACAAACCTACCTCAAAGACGTGACCACAGAGCGTGAAGAGATTGAAAGTTCCCTCAATTCACTCACTCAGGCAACTGAGAAAAGTATCACTACCGAGGTGGGAATCTCGTTGGTTGAGCAGCGTCATGGTCTGAGTCTGCCATGGGAAAGCCAAAGCCGCATTCAGATGATTCGCTCCAAGCTCAAAGATGTCCGTTTGAAAAATCTTGGCTGGCAAGAGGAACGCCAGAAGCTTTCTTCGGTCGATGCGGTTGTCGAAGCGTTAATGGTGGATCGTCACGAACATGGACTTTCGGCGCAAGAGTTTGACTCGTTGGCGCGTCAGCTGGTCGAATCCAGAATCAAATTGCTGGATGACTTGAACGAAGACTACGAAGTCTTTCGCGACGTGCTGGTTAAAGAAGACAATGAACGCGTCAGTTTGATCAATAAGATCACCGAAATGCGAAATTTTATCGACGAGAAAGCTCTTTGGATTCAAAGTGCCAAACCGATTTGGGAGGATCCGATCGGTAGAGACAAGAGCGACTTGCTTAAATCTATCGAAGGGTTTTCGTTGCTTAGTCAGCCCGCCAAGTGGTCCGGGTTTTCCGAGCAAATCGTAGAGCGACTAGCTCGAAGGCCGCATGAATCGGCTCTCGCCGGACTGGTTTTGGCTTCTCTGTTCATCGTTTCTCAGCGCTTGAAGGAGAAGTCATGAGTCCTCACCAGGATAATTCCGGTGATCAAGTTGATGAATCGTTTGTGCTCGGGGGGCCTCACGAAGCACAGCTTACCAAGGAAGAGTTGGTAGATCAGATTCAAGATTCTGAGCTCAACGATTCCGGTCCCAACGAACAACTGCGGCGGCACATAGAAAACTTTTCGCAGTATGGTCCTTTGCTGCGGAGTCTGGGACATACAATTCTGGGCGGGGCGATCCTGCCGCTGCTGATCGGATATGTCGCTTATCAATTCAATTCGGTCAGCGATCTGGGCGGCTCGCTGGGAGCATTGGCGCGAGCGATGCGTTTGCTCTGCCTTCCGCTGTTTGTCGGTATTTGTCTTGGGCGAGCCCTGCGCACCAACGGGATCGCAGAGAAGTATTTTCGCTGGTCGCCAACGCTTTGCAAAGGATTGCTTCAAACGGTCAATGTTATCGTTTGGGTCTGGCTGCCACTGCGTTTTCTCTACACTTCGCTGGAAACATTCGATGATTGCCAGTGGGACAGTTCGCTTGGTCGGTTCTTGTTCATCGTCGCCATGGTTGCCGCCACCTATGGGTTCTGGCGAACTTCACGCCAATTGGGAGTCTGGTTGCATGAGTCAGATGATAATCCTTTGCGTCGGCAAGGCTCCTATATTGTGGACCTGTTGGTTTGGTTCCTGCCAATTCTACCGGCGTGGTTGGCGATTATGTCGGCCGCTGGATACCATTTCACCGCTGTCCAAATGAGCTGGAGGGGGTTGTGGACATTCCTGTTGATCGTTGGAATCGCTGTGGTGGGCGGGTTTATCAGTCGCTTGCTGTTGATTGCACAGTTCAGTATCAAGCTTCGTCAACTGCGTCGCGATGACGCTGGCGAGATCAACAGCGACGAATCGATTGACATTGGAGCGATTTCAAAGCAGGTCAATCGGCTGCTGCGAGCCACGTCGCTGGTCGCGATGGTTGTCGTTGCATGGCAAATCTGGGGCAATGTACTTCCAGTGTTTGGCTACTTGGATGACTGGCATGTCTACAAAACCAGCTTGGCCGATGGGCTAACCCATTGGATCACGCTCCGACATTTGTTGCTGGCCACGGGGATCGTGATTTTGACATTCATTCTCAGCAACAATCTACCGGGCTTGTTGGAAATTACGCTTTTGGACCGCCTGCCTCTGGATCGCGGAGGTCGATATGCGATTTCGTTTGTGGTCAAGTACCTGGTGGCGATCGTAGGCCTGTTTATTGCTTGCCAGACGATTGGATTTTCATGGGCCAAAGTCCAATGGCTGGCAGCCGGATTAACGGTTGGGCTTGGTTTTGGGCTTCAGGAAATTTTCGCCAACGTGATCTCTGGGCTGATTATTTTGATCGAGCGACCGATCCGTGTCGGCGATGTTGTCACCGTCGCCAATACCACCGGCACAGTAACGCGGATGCAATTGCGAGCTACGACGGTGATGGATCGTGACTATCGTGAATTGATCGTGCCTAACAAAAAATTCATTACCGAAAATGTGATGAACTGGACGTTGACCGACTTAACGTCCCGCGTGATCCTGAAAATCGGAGTGGCGTATGGTTCCGATACACAATTGGTTCAAGACACGTTGATGAAAGTAGCCAAACGTCATCCGCTGATCAACGAAACTCCAGCTCCCGAAGTCGTTTTCGAAAGTTTTGGGGACAGCACATTGAATTTTGAACTGCGGGTATTTATTCCCAATCGCGAGGTCTACGCCCAGGTGCTTCACGAATTGAACATGTCTATTGATGCGGCCTTTGCAGAGAAAAACATCGAGATCGCGTTTCCTCAAAGAGACATTCACATCAGAAACCTCAATGAATTTCCTGCGCCCCAACGTGGCCCAGGAGGTCGCTCGCCCCGGGATAGTAATCCAAACTACGGCCCGGCAGGTTCTACAGGTGGTCCTGGCGACGCACCTGATGTTGGAGTCGAAGGATCAAGGCCGGAATCGCCAATGGTTGCCAGCCATCGCCCTTCCCAGTATCAGGGAGAGACTTGGGCCGTTGACAATCCAGAACCTTATTCCGCGCCATTGGGCATGGAACCACGTCCGACTGATTCGCCAAACAATTCGCCCAACGATTTGAGAACCAAGCGTCGGGTCATTCCGTTTCCGCTTCGGCAAGTTCGTGGAAACAATGAGGTGAGCGGCGAAGGCATACATCGGGCGTCATAGAATCAGGCTTTGTTTTCCATCGAAGAAGAGGAATTAAGCCACGAATCACACGAATTAACACGAATATTAGCGTGATAGAATTCGTGTATATTCGTGTGATTCGTGGCAGAACGATTCCCGTAAGTTCTAATCGCCAAGGATTTTTTTGGGCACAGATCTTCACAGATTGACACGGATGTTGCGCGCCCAATCCGTGGCTTTTTCAACGTCCCATGGAACGGACTTACCGTTTCTTGAACAAGCGCCTCGCTGCTCACAAGCGCCTGCTGCTCACAAGTTCGGCCCAACGGTGTGAATCGAAAGGCGACTATGGAAAGTGGAATGCGTCGTTGATTTCTACCGTTCGATTTTGTACTCGTCGATTTTGCGGTACAACGTTGCTCGGCTGATTCCCAAAAGTTCGGCAGCTTTGGGGACGCTGTTGCTGGTACGCTTAAGCGCATCTTTGATCAGCTTTTGCTCCCAATGATCGATGCGAAGCGTCTCCAACTCGCCATCGCTGGCATCACGGATCCCCAAGTCGTTTAGCTGAATCTCATCGCCTTCGGCCATCACGATCGCGCTATCGATGATGTTGCGCAGTTGGCGAACATTGCCGGGCCATTGATAGGCCAGCAATTTTGCATTCGCTTTTTTCGACAACTTGATGTTCGGCTTGCCGTGTTGAGTTCTAAAATGTTCGAGAAAGAAATCGATCAACATCTGAATGTCGCCTTCACGATCTCGAAGCGGCGGTAGAATCAATTCATAAACGCTCAATCGGTAAAACAGATCCTCTCGAAACTGTTTCTCCTTTACGAACTCTTTTAAGTCTCGATTGGTCGCACAAATCACTCGGACATCAACCTGGACTTCCTGCGTTCCGCCGACCGGCAAGAACGGATGACCTTCGAGCGTCCGAAGTAGCTTGGCCTGTCCCTCAAGCGTCAATTCCCCGATCTCGTCAAGAAACAAGGTTCCAAGATCGGCTTGTTGAAACCAACCAATGTGATCACGATCAGCGCTGGTAAACGCTCCCTTTTTGTGACCAAAGAGTTGGCTTTCCATTAAATCACGTGGTATTGCAGCACAGTTTACGCTGAGCATCGGTCGGTCAGCTCTGAGGCTGTTTCGGTGAATGGCTCGAGCGACTAACTCTTTGCCTGCACCGCTTTCACCCCGAATCAGCACACAACCAGAAGCCTTGGAAACTCGCGTGATCTTTGATTTGAGTTCCAGCATCAACGGGCTTTCACCCTTCATCTCATCCGAAGCCGCTGACTTTTGCACCAAACGCGAGTGCTCAGCGGCCAATGAGGTATGTTTGTTGGCTCGTTCGAGGGAGCGAGCCATGATGTTGGACATCGCGCACGCTAACTGAAAATGCGAATTGTGAAACTGTTTGTCATCGCGATACAAATGGATCGCGCCGGTCACTTCGTCACCACTGATGAGGGGAACACAAATTGAATCGGCACGATCTTCTGCCTTGTCGTGTTCAATTCGGATGGCGTGCTTCTGGGTGACCACGCGACGTGTTAGTTCAGGATCCAGCACCATTTTGTCGGCACGGTCGGTTGGGTAAACGGATTTGGGAGTCAACTTTCCGTCATCGTTGAGCCACAGGAATCCAGTGACCGAAGCGTCGGTTCGATCAAACAAACGCTTCATGCAAATCTCAACGACCTTTTCTGGTTCGTCAACCGATAGCAATTTGACGCTTAGCTGAAACAGGAAGAAGAAATCCTGTCCCCAATTGTGACCCTTGAGAAAATCGAGGGTGTACTGTCCAGTCTCTTTTGGGTTCATCGACTTGTCGAGGACGATCGTCAAGTTGCCTTTTGATCCTTGTTCCTGCGACGAGTCTGTCTCATCGGTGTCGAAGGGCGTTTTTGAGCTTCTTCCTTTTGCCGATTCTGAAAAAGAAAAGGAGCTAGCTCCGATTCGAACTTCTGTTCCTTCTACCAGTCTGGCCTGCTCAATGGTTTGACCGTTTACATACGTACCATTACTACTATCGTTATCTTTGAGCCACCAACCGTCTTCATTTCGAAAGATCTCGGCATGAACTCGCGAGCATTGAGGGTCATTCAGTACGATGCGACATTGCCAATCGCGCCCCAGAAGATTCTTCTCTTCAGGAATCAGTTCAAAGCGTGCTCCAGCGTTGGAGCCTGCATTCATTACTAAAAAAGCTGGCACTATTAAGTTAATTTCTGAACATGTTTGCGGCCACAATCCGGCAGACAGTATAATTTATTCAGCTCATCTCGTCGATGAATAGGATTGACTAAAGAAAAGAAAACTGGCTTTCCAATCGCATTGAACGGCTGGTTTTCAGAGTCAAAATAGATCCCCAGCCAATGGCCTGATGCCAAGTTGAGGTGAGATCCTGGGGGTTGGGCGCGTGGATCGATCTTGCCTCACGAAGAACAAAACCTTACGATTCCCGTACTAAAACTGTTAAACTGCGAAAGCTGCGGGTTAACTACCGTTGGCTTGGTCGCGTCCCTGCTAATCAAAGACTGGACACAAGATGCTCGCTCAAAACGTTTCTCTGAGAATTTCGATGCGCACGATCATTTCTTTCTGTGCTTGTTGGCTAGTGTTTGGGGCTTCGATTGCCTGTGGTCAGTCAGACGAACTGGGGAAGCCGACTCGCAACGAAGTTCTGGTATCCAAGATGGTTGCCAAGTTGATGCAGGACGACCACCTTTCCAGTCGCGCCTTGGACGACACCATTTCAGAGCGTGCATTTGACATGTTCATTAAGAACCTCGATCCATTGAAGGCTTACTTCCTCAGTTCTGACATCGATGAATTTGGCAAGTACAAAGATCAGCTCGACGACCAGATGAAAGACGGCGACTACTCAGCCGCCTTTGCGGTCTTTAATCGCTTTCTGGAGCGGGTTGATGAACGCACCGAAGTCGCGTTTGAGATGATCGAAGCTGAGCATGATTATACCATCGACGAAGAGATGGTGACCGATCCCGATATCATCGACTTTCCTGCCACCGCTGCTGAAGCCCGAGAGAACTGGCGAAAGCGAATCAAATATAGCCTCCTGGTCCTCAAGGGTGACGAGGAAGAAAAAGCAAAAGAAGCCGAGGCCGAGAAAAAAGCCGAGGCCGAGGCGGAGAGCGAAGGTGAGAAGAAAGCCGAAAGCGACAAGCCAAAAAAGAAAACCGATCCCAAAGAAACATTGCGAAAGCGTTACACTTCCTTTTCACGTCGCATGCACCAGATCGACAGTGAAGATGTCGTCGAACGATACATTACCGCGATCACCAACAGCTTTGATCCACACACGTCTTATCTCTCCAAAGGATCATTCGAAAATTTCCTCATTGTGATGGGCTTGGAACTCGAAGGCATCGGGGCGACGCTTCAGATGACCGACGATGGCTATACCGTAATCAAGAATATTGTGCCTGGCGGTGCTGCAGCGACTCAGGGAGGACTTGAAGTCGAAGACAAGATCGTAGCGGTAGGCCAGGGCGATGATGATCTACAACGAGCTGACAGGACTCTGTTCAAAAAACACGGGCCGGATTTTGTTGATGCAACAGGAATGAAGCTTGACGATGTCGTGGCGATGATTCGCGGCAAAGCCGGCTCTGCAGTTCGGCTTTCAGTAGTTTCGGAGAACGACAGCGTTCCCCACACTGTTTTGATCGTACGCGAGAAGATCAAGCTCGAAGACAGTGCAGCGCATTCAACCGTTTTCGAAGAAGGTGTCAAGCAAGACGGAACTCCATACCAAATCGGGGTCATTGAACTACCCAGTTTTTACGCCGACATGGGCGGAGCTGGCGGTCGCCGTACGACCACAGATGTTCGCAAAATTCTCGATGACTTCAACGGCAAAGGTGTCGATGCTGTTGTGCTTGATTTACGAGCCAATGGTGGCGGTAGCCTTCGTGAAGCGATCGATTGTACAGGGCTGTTCATCGATCTTGGCCCGGTTGTACAAGTCAAAAATCCTTACAACGAAATTGAAGAACTCAACGACGAGGATCGAGGGATGGCTTGGGAGAAGCCGCTTGTCGTCCTCACAAGTAAGTTTAGTGCCAGTGCCAGTGAGATTCTTGCCGGTGCAGTTCAGGATTACAAGCGCGGGCTGGTTATTGGTGACACGACCACTCACGGCAAAGGGACGGTTCAGAGCCTCGTTAATCTCAGCCAGATCCTTTACCGCGTTAAGAATCCACCCAATGTGTTTGGAGCACTGAAGATTACGACCCAGCAATTCTATCGCCCCAACGGTGACAGTACGCAGCAACGTGGTGTTCTTTCTGACATCGTTTTGCCATCGATAACCGACAAGATGCCGGTAGGTGAAGGGGATCTTGAATTCGCAGTTGAGTTTGACCGTGTCCCTCGCGCGTCGTTCTCGGCCTACGATTTCAGCCGCCCGGACATTACTCAAGCACTTCAAAATAAGTCGACAAGTCGCTTGAGTGATTCGGAGGAGTTCCAAAAAGAGATCAAGAAGATCGCCAAGTACGTCGAGCTTAAAGCACTCAAGACAGTGTCGCTTAACGAAGAGAAGTTTCTGGCTCGCCGCAGGGAACTTAACTCTGACAAAGAAGATGAAGAAGTCATCGAGAAACAGATGGTTCCCGACAACGAGATCGAACGCAACTTCTATCTTGATGAAGTGCTTCGAATTACGACGGACTACATGGATTTGCTGGTTGGAAAAAGCTAATCAGCTTGGGTCAATTTTATAAACTCAGCTTCAAAGATCCTGCGCCGCAGTGTTCTTGCCGGGACGGTTTCAAATAGGTACCCAACACAGGTGTCGATTTGAAACCTTTATTTTTGAAAGCTCATTAGGTCAACGAGATTTGCAGCCCGTCGTAGCCAACTTCAATCCCTTGAGGTAGCGCTGCGTTGACCGAGTCGTAATCTATCCCACACGCGCAATGGGTAAAGTAGGTTTGTTTGACCTTCAACTCTCGGCAAGTTTCAATCGCTTGTTTGATCGAGAAATGGGTGACGTGTGGTTCAGGTCTAAGCGCATCGAGAACCAGTGTGTCCAAGCCTTGTAGCAACGGCCAACTTGCATCAGGAATCTCACTGACATCGGTGCAGTAGGCCACGTTACCGACGCGGAAGCCAAGCACATCGAACTTTGGTCCGTGCTTAAGCGGAATCGGAATTACGGTGGCCCCCAGAATTTCGATGGGAGAATTGTCGATCGAGTGAATGTCGACTTGGGGAGTTGCGCCGCGATGGGTTTTGGGTCCGCCATTGAACGCATAATCGAACGCAGTCTTTAAACGGTCTTCAACACGCTTGTTGCAGTAAACAGGGACTGGATGTCCAAGATAAAACTGGAACAAACGCAGGTCGTCGAACCCCATCACGTGATCGGTATGCTCGTGCGTATAGATGACTGAGTTAACAAGCCCGATTTTTTCCCGCAACAGCTGCATTCGTAAATCCGGTGACGTATCGATCAGTAGATTCCCCTGGGGCAATCCCAGGATAGCGCTGGCGCGGGTCCGTTGATTTTTAGGGTTACCGCCCTGGCATACCTGGCAGCCACAGCCAATTGCTGGAACACCAACTGAGGTCCCGGTCCCGAGCAAAATCATCTTGCCGTTGATGTCAGTGGTTACGGGTTGCTTCTTGATGGGCTTTGGGTCTGTCACAGGAGTTTTCATTTCTTCGATTTGAAAAGGGCTTGCCGCCTCAATGGCGACCCTCCGACTGGGAGGTCGATCTTGTCATCATTGATGAAGACCAGGGGCTCTTCGTCAAATTTAGTGGCTCATCCCGACCGAAAGAAGCCACCCTCCCTCAAATTTTTTGGCTATCCAACTGAAAGAAGCCGCGCTCTCTCAAATTTTGTAAGTTAGTCCAACTGAAAGAAGTCATTCTCGCTCTGGGAGGGTCGAACTCGCCATCATTCATGATGGCGGAGGTCGGGGAGGGTGTTGAAGGCGTTTAAGACTTAGATGGGAACCAAACAGTTAATTAAAACTTCGAAATCGCAGAAGAGGAAATGCTGCCCACCAATGGCAATTGCTGCCCAATCTCCATAAGCGTTTTGCGCCGAACACAACTTGAACCAACAAGATTCATAAACACCAACAAGGTTCATAAACCCTCCCAGTCTAATTCGCAAGCGAATTCTCTGACCCGCCCAGAACCGCGCCGTGTTTTGGAAACGGAACCATACCGAAATCTATGTTTTGGGGTCTGCAATGATCTGTTGGAGCAGTTCGTCATCGGTGGTGGGAGAATTTTCTTCAATCGCTAATTCTCGCAGGTTTCGATAGAGCCAGGGCTTTCGCCACATGATCAACTCTTGGGGGTACGCATATTCATTTCGAACGTTGCTACCCTTGACCACTTCGTAGCGTATCGGCACTACTGTTGGTTTGCTCAATCGAATGCGACGACCAATCAAACCCGCGACAACGCCGCCGACCAAAACCAGGGCCATGAGAAGTTTGAGGCTGAATCGCATGCCGTATCTATTCCAAGGAAATTTCGGGAGAGTGGCAATGTTTCTAGTTGCTACTTATCTAGAATATTTTGATCATTTACACGCAGTTTTCCTAATCTCAAATATATACCAATCTTTGGCGGGCTACTAATCAAAAGCGTCTTGACAAAACCGTCAGCAGAGCATGTCCGCGGGTGAACAGGCAAGTGGCCAATTTGATTCCAAGACTTGCTAAAATAAAGTCAGTAGGCGTTTTCGGCATTCGACAGGGAGCTAATTTTGGGAAGTGAAATCAAACCGGTTGTCTCGATAGAATCAACGCTGGAAAAACTTGACATCCGCACCGGAAGAGTGCTCGAGGTCGAACTTTCTGAAGACGCACCCAAAAAGTCGTACAAGCTATTGATTGATTTTGGAAGGTTCGGAACGCGACGTTCCGTAGCTCGACTTACCACCCATACGAAAGAAGAATTAGTTGGAGCTCTTGTTTTTGCTGTGCTCAATTTCGAACCTAAGATGGTTGGATCTACCAAATCCGAAGTACTAGTTCTCGGCGTTCAAGTAAAGAAAGCCGATAGTGGCGAAGCGACGTTTATCACGCCATCATCTGGCAACGTTAAACTTGGTAGTAAACTATCGTAGACATATCAGACTCAACCAACGTTTGTTACAAGTCTCACAGTAATCAGCAAAGAGTTGAGATCTTCGGATTATGCAAAGGCAAGACGCTTTATTTGCGGATTGGCCAACGAGGTTCGCGCTACCGAGTATGCCGACGTAGCAACTCCGAAACAGCAAAACGTTGGAATTGGAAATTCAGAGAACACCTCTGGAATGGGAGCCGACTACAGGAGACCTCCGTACAATGGAGGGACTCAAGAGACAGACTGAACTGACTCCAATCGACCGCTGGAAGCCGTCGTTACGCTATTCAAACTCAACGCCTGGCTTTTTTGATTGATCGATATGCAAGCGAAAAATGTCGGGACGAGAGTAGTGACCTGCGACGTCAAAATCCATCTTGCTGCGTGTGAGTTCGGATTTGTCCAGGTCGGCGTAGAGGATCGCTTCGCTTCCGAAATGCGGGCCCGACAATATCGTGCCCAAGGGAGAAACGATGACGCTGCCGCCATTGATCAACACGGTTTCATCATCGCTACCCTGAACGGTGTCGAAATCATCAGGAACATGGGCGCGTGTCATAAATTGGTTGGCTGACAGGACAAAGCAACGTCCTTCCATGGCGATGGTCTGTATTAAAGCCGTCCAGGTTGGGCGATCGTCGACTGTGGGAGCACAATAGAATTCGGCGCCTTGGGCGTATTGGCTCATCCGCAGCGACGGCATGAAGTTCTCCCAGCAAATAACACCGCAGAGTTTTCCGCAGGTGGCATCAAAGGTGCTCAACGTGGAACCGTCTCCCTGTCCCCAGATGATCCGTTCGGCGGCAGTCGGAATCAGTTTGCGTCGTTTGCCAATGAGCTTTCCGTCGGTCGAAAATGCCAGGACGCTACAGTAAAGTGTTCCGGTGCTGCCACGTTCGATCGCGCCCACGACCAGGTCGACTTTCAGTTCGCCGCACAGTTTTTCGATTCGCTGAGTTTCAATTCCCGGAACGGTGATCGCCGACTGATGGTAGCGCCGAAACCACTCGCGACCTTGTTCGTCGCGCGAACCAACAGGTGCTCCAAAGTGATTGCCTTTCGGGTAGCCTCCGATGAAGGCTTCGGGGAACACGACCAGCTGCGCTCCAGCTTCAGCAGCCTCGCGAGTCTTCGCCTCCAGTAATTCCAGCGACTTTGGAGTGTCGAACAGGAAAGAGCCCGACTGGACAACGGCGGCAGTGACTACGGACATGGTAATGGTTCGTAAGAGTGGAATGACGATCAGGAAAACGCAGCAACTTGGGAACACTAATCTTCACTAATTGACACTAATGCAGGAGCGTACGCAAAGCCCCCGAACCATCGGGCCAAGGACCCAGCTATTTGCTCGGTACTATGAAGAACGTCATCCAAACTATCCAACCAAGCTTCGCCAGCGTCTGGTTGATCTGCTGCGTGACTTTTTCCTGACCGAGAATCGCCAGGTTTCAAACATGCCAAGCCAGCAGCCTTTCCCGTCGTGCCAACGCGGAGGGTGGATGATGTCGCCGATGCCAATTTCTTCGGTTTCGCACCAAGCTTTGGTATTCAGTCGTTTCCAGTGACTTTGCAGAACGTAAGATTTTGCCCGACCAGAGGCATGTTAGAAGCCCATCGGTGCGGTCGTAGGAATTTCCTGGATTCTGGTCAGCTTTGTTGTCGGTTAGCAATGCTGAGATCGAACCTATTTTTGCTTCAAGATTTCTAACGCGGGGCGATGAATGTTTTGCCAATCGTCCAAGCGCGAAGCACTGCAAAAGGTTATGTGGGCTTCGAGGAACCAAGCCTTTTCTGGCGAAAGCGCTTCGGCAAGCCGCTCAGCTGAAAACTGGCGATCTTCTTCCGACGGACCGCCGCGGGTTCGCGAGTTTACAACGGGCTTGTTAATTTCATGAATAAGTCGCGTGTACTCTTGGGGCTGTCTAATTCGAAACGTTAACAGCTTTGCCAGCAAAGCCGATTGTTTGTCGGCAGAAAGTTTTTTGGCCGCTTCGATTTCGGGAATCGCCGCTTCTCCCATTGTGACAATCGCGGTTTGGGCATCACCAAGAATAAAGAAATCCCAAATTTCAAACATTTCTTGTCCGCTAAAGACTTCTCCTTCGACTGGTTTGTCCAGCCACATGGCGGGAAATCTCGACCTCCCAAATGATTCGTCGAGTTCCACGTTGGCGACTTCCAGAATTGTATCGAACACAACAGGAATACTCTTAGGTTCCTTTTTTTGAATCAATTGAACAGCACTGGCCAGCTGTATTCTTGGATCGCGATGCGCCAGTAAATCGCCGCGAAGTTTTGTTGAACTTTCAAAAACAAGCTTTAGATTTTCAATCGACTTTTTTTCCTTTTTCCAATAAGAACGGGAGTTGGAAATATTTGCTTCGAATCCAGTTTCAAGCATCGTATCGAGAATCTTCACCGCCGAACGATCTTCGATTTCGATCGCTGCCTGAAGAAAACTAAACGGTTCTTTGACAGGATAATCTTTGAGCAGCTTGCAAAGCACATCGACCGATTGGGAGCCGCCTGCTTTTGCAATCGGGATGACAAAGACGTCCCGTCGCCCATCTCTAGCGTTGGGATCCAGTGCGCTTGCCGCCAACCAATCCATTGCAAGTTTGCTCGGTCCGCTATGGCGCTCCAAAAATTTGAGCATTTTAACATTGTCTGACAAAACACCTAATTCAAAAGCGAGCTCAGCCGGCGGAGTCGGAAATTCCCTTCGGCTGCTCGACCCATTGAAAACCAGCTTCCTCCCACCCAACAGCCGCTTCTCTGCAGTTTTCTTCTCTTCTCCTCCATATCCTTCTTCATAACGACCATTTCGCTCTTCCTGGTCAGAAAAGTAGTTGCTAAGTAGCTTTCCAAAAAAGGCCTTAACTTGCTTAGGATTCTCAATTTCAAATAGAATTCCAGTCGCGATAGCCTTCGCTTTCAATGCCTCAAGTGTCTGATCTTCATTAGACAGTTGCTTTTTCAATTCAGTTTTCGCCAGCTCACCCATCTCGATAAATGAACTGCGAACTTCAAAATAGTCATCGAAGGAAATATTGCTGGGTGGAAAATCCGTAAGCGTCTCAAACAGGACATTGGCTCCACGCTCGCCACTGAGACGACCGATCGCGCGGCAGAGCTGAATTTTGGATTGCGAACCAAGCTCTGATTCTTTCAGGTGCTTGATCATGATTTCAGCGCTTTGAGCGTTTCCGATCTCAGCCAAGGCCATTGCTGCGATATTGGTTTTTTGAATTTGCTTGTGATTCGCCTGCCCGATTTGGCGTTTATGTTGACGCTTGGCTTCTTCGATCCGGTCTTCAAGTGTGACAGGCGAGGAAAACGGGTCGTTAGGATCGGCCAGCGGTATAGGTCGCTTAACCTTGGGTGGGGCAGGATGGATCGGCTTTGCAACGAGCTGTTTCTCGAGAGCTGGCACGGTTTGCGGCCCGAGTTTGACAAGTGCTTTTGCGACTTGTTCCGGTAGCTCTGAGAAATAGTGATAGTCGAAAGAGTCGAATTCGTCCGGGTAAAGGTTGAATAGAACGGGCGCGAGTTCTGGCGCTTCGAAACACATGGCCGCTGGCAACAACGTGCGGCGATAATCCCTTTTGGGATCCGCGGTCGAACGCACTTTATCAACGAGCAGTGGAATCGCCTCACGTGTGAAGAAGTAATAGTTCTTTTCGGCTTCTTTCTCCAGCGTTTGATTAGGGTTGCGTTTTACTGCGAGCTTCCCATCGACTATGGCGAGGTTTCGCGTGGCAAGTAAAGATCGGACTTGAGTCACGAACTCTGGTTTTTTGATTTTCAAAAGAATGGCTTTTGCCAAAAATGACTCTCGCCAATTTTCACTGGTAGATTTCCTGGTTAGAAAAGCCTGGTTCTCTTTGCCATGGTCAACTAGCTGACGTACAGCGAGGGTGTATTGATCACCAGAGTTTTCGACGGCTGTTGCAAACAGTTTCTCAAAATCTTCTCTTTTTGCGAGCTTGGAAAAGGCTGTTTCAGGAGATAGCAGGAAGCAAAGGATCAGAAAGCCAGTCAGGATTCTCGTCGCATTCATTCACCACCTCCTTTAGCAAAACGCCCGTAAGCATTATAGGTTTAAGCGACAGGCGGTTTGATTTAGAAACTCAAGCTTAATCTGGCGCACGGGCCCAGGTTGAGCATGTGGCCGCCGAAGACTCATTGCCTTTTCGACATTTGGGTTCTGATTCAAGTAGCCAAAGAGTCGTCAATGCTGGGAGTCGTCAATGCTACGGCGAATAGTTGACCGCCGAATGTCGCAAGAAAATCGCGTCCGGGGCACGCTCGACTCTGGCTGTTCAGACGGGCCGCCACCGATAGGAAGCCACCTTCTTTGAGGGCCCACGCCCCAGCAGGGGCATGGATTTTAGCTTTCGTTGCTGTATTAATTACGCTTCTTTCAAATCAACAGCATTTATCTCTCGTCACGCTAGTCCTGCTTGTGAACCTTGTTGGCACGCAGTTTGCCTGTATGGTGCAATAAAGCCCCGATTACCGGGTTGCGACTGCCAAAACGCGATTTTGTATCGGAAAAACCAACGCCTTTGCAGCTTTGGTGGAGTCCAATCTCCGTTGACCGAGTTGGTTGGTACCCTTAATCTGTTACCAAACCTGACATTAAGTAAAATTGCACCCCATACGAGCAGTTGAGCCACCTGTATCGCGTCTAGATGTCTGCAACCTGACAAAATTTCGGGTGACCGGCAAAAACTCAATATCGCTCGATCTAAATAGAAATACTATCCGAGATTTTTTTCGGATTTTGCGAGACCAAAACCATGGAACAACTGGAAAGATTCTGGGACTCAACGACCCACTTTTTTGGCAACCTAGTCTCGGGGTTCGAGCGTGGAGTGACTGGAATTTTCGGGTCCTCCAATGCGCGCTATGTCAAAAAGCTACAGGGCAAAGTCGACGCGATCACGGCGTTGGAAAAGACCTATGAGGCCATGACCGACGAGCAGCTGCGCGAGCAAACTGCTGCCTTTCAAGAGCGGATTCGCAACGGCGAGACGACCGATGACATCATGATCGAGGCGTTTGCCGTCTGTCGTGAAGGAGGAAAACGTTTCCTTGAAATGCGTCACTATGACGTTCAATTGGTCGGAGGAATGGTGCTGCACTCAGGCGCTGTGGCCGAGATGGTAACTGGAGAAGGTAAGACGTTGGTCGCGACGTTGCCGGCTTACCTCAACGCCTTGGTTGGCAAAGGCGTGCACGTCATCACCGTCAACGATTATCTTGCTCGCCGCGACATGGAATGGATGGCTCCGCTTTACATGGGTCTCGGTTTGAGCGTCGGCGCGATCCAGAGCAATATGCCTGTTTCGGAACGTCAAGAAGCTTACTCGCGCGACATCACTTACGGAACCAACAATGAGTTTGGATTCGATTATCTACGTGATAACATGCGCCCGGCAGCCCGCGGCGATGATCGATTCGACAAACGCCGACAGCAGTCCCAAGGCCCGTTGGCGTTTGCGATCATCGACGAAGTTGACAACATTTTGATCGACGAAGCCAGAACGCCGTTGATCATTTCTGGTCCTGCCCACCAGAACCCGGCCCGCTACGTCGAAGCCAACAAGATCGCAACGCAACTGCAAAAGGACGTCCACTATCAGGTCAATGAAAAAGACCATACGGCCACGCTAACCGATGAAGGCGTTCGTTACGCTGAAAAACTTGCTGGAGTCGAGAGTTTCTACACTGCTGGAAACATGGACTGGCCGCACATGATCGACAACGCCCTTAAGGCCCACGGTCTTTACAAGCTGGACGTCAACTACGTTGTCAAAAATGGCGAGATTGTAATCGTCGACGAATTCACCGGTCGTTTGATGGAAGGCCGGCAATGGAGCGACGGGCTGCATCAGGCCGTCGAAGCCAAAGAAGGCGTGAAGATCAAAGAGGAAACTCAAACACTCGCCACGATCACGCTGCAAAACTACTTCAAGCTTTATGAAAAGATTTGCGGCATGACTGGAACCGCGATGACCGAAGCCGAAGAGTTTTACAAAATTTACGAACTCAACGTTGTTGCCATTCCAACTAACCGACCGCTGCAGCGAATCCCCCATCCTGATGTGATCTACAGTAGCGAGAAATTCAAGTGGGCCGCGATCGCCGAAGAAGTTGAAAATTACCACAAGTGGGACATGGTGTTTCTCAAAGGTGGCGAGTATTTCGTCGGCAGGATCAAAGAAGAAAACGATTCTGAGGTTGTTCTCAACGACAAAGAAGATGGAACGGAGCATCGGATTTCTCGCAGCAAGATCGAAAAGGTTCAGCGTCAGGGCCGTCCGATTCTCGTTGGAACGGTTTCGATTGAGAAAAGCGAAATCATCAGCGGTATGCTGGACCGACGTGGGATTAAGCACGAAGTTCTCAACGCCAAGAATCACAAACGCGAAGCCGACATTGTCTCCCAGGCAGGTCGAATGGCGGCCGTTACTATCGCCACCAACATGGCGGGTCGTGGTACCGATATCGTTCTCGGTGGAAACCCCGAAACGATGGCTTGGTCGCGGCTTCAGGATACCTATCCGACGCGACTTGATGTTCCTCCGGATGAGTGGAACGAGTTGGTCGATTCGATCGACGAAGAACACAAAATGGCCGAGATGGGCGAGCAAGTAAAAGACATCGGTGGCTTGCACGTGATCGGTAGCGAACGTCACGACGCACGTCGAATCGATCTTCAGCTTCGAGGACGCTGCGGTCGTCAAGGTGATCCGGGTAGTAGCCGGTTTTTCCTCAGCCTCGACGATGACCTGATGCGAATTTTCGCTGGCCCGTTTGTTAAGCGCGTTCTTGAAATGGGTGGTTTCACAGACGACGTTCCGATTGAATCCCGGATGGTTTCGCGACGAATCGATGCCGCTCAGAAGAAACGCGAAGAATACAACTTTGAAATTCGCAAGAGCTTGCTCGAATACGATGAAGTAATGGACGAGCAGCGGAAACGAATTTACACGTTCCGTCAGCAGATTCTCGATGGCGTGAGTTGTCGGGAAATCGTTCAGGGTATGATCGAAGATCAGGTCGAGAACAACTTGAGCACTTGCTTGGCTGACAATTTCGGCGCTGAGTCGTTCGCTCGGTTTGCCGGAAAGCAATTAACGATTGATCTTGATCCCCGCTTATTCCGCAAAGCGAGCCCCGAAGAAGCGATTCAGATTTGTCTCGACGAAGCCGAGCGAAATGCCGAAACCGATATCTTGGCCCAGATTGATGTTTGTCTAGCCGCTGGTGAAGATGAGAGTGAGTGGAACTGGGGAGCACTGGCTCACTTTGCCAATTCCCGCTGGAACATCAACGTCCGTGAGAAAGATCTCAAGCAAAAGGGTCGAGATCTGGTTGACGAACTCTTGATCAACAAAGCTCGTGCTGCGATCAAGAACGCCAAGATTGAAGGTGCCGAGCAGATGCTCGATCCTGATTATGGAATCAAAACGGCTGCGGCATGGGTCGCGGCCAAGTTTGGATTGGAAGTTAATCCGGATGAAATTCGGGACTTGGATCATTCTGAAGTTATTGATTTGGTCGATCAACGGGCTCTGGAAAAGTACGACGAAAAAGAAGCCGTCTATCCGGTGATGGCTGGAATGTATCAGTTTGTTGTCCCAGCGTCTGGAGGCGCTCAAGGACGCATCGACCGCGAAGGGCTTACCCAGTGGGCCAGTCGACGTTTTGAATCTGAGATTTCGGTCGATGATTTGAAGAACAAACAACGCGAAGAAATTCGTGAACTTTTGGTAAGCAAAAGCCGTGACTCGCAACAAGTCGCTTTGACTCAAGTCGAATCCTTGCAAGGCCAGATCGCTCAAGTCGCCGAGTCGGGCGGGGTCCCGCTACGAAACGCAAACGGTCAAGCTGACAAGTTGACCAACTGGTTCAAGGATAATCTGGACCACGATTTGGAAATCAAACCTGTCGAACGGCTGGAACGCGATGAGCTTGAGCAGAAACTCGAAGCCATCGTCGCAGACCATTACCATCCCGAAATTCGCCGGATGGAGCGAATGGTGCTGCTCGAAATCGTCGACTCTGCCTGGAAAGACCACTTGTTGGCGATGGACTATCTTCGCAGTGCGGTCGGACAGCGAGGTATGGCTCAGCTTGACCCCAAGGTCGAATACAAACGCGAAGGTATGCGGATGTTCGAGGGGCTATGGATTTCGATTGGTGAGCGAGTCACCGATCTGATTTTCCGAATGGAGCAGATCAACGAAGACTTTGTGAGCAATACGCTGCGGGAAACCAGTGCCCGTCACGAAGAGGTCAGCCAGCCGATGCCACAACAATCCGACATGGAAAAGGAGCAGGAAGACGCGATCAACAATTCTTCCGGCGGGGGAAAGCAAAAAGTCGAACCGATCCGAAACCGCGATGTCAAGATTGGCCGAAATGATCCGTGTTCCTGCGGTAGCGGCAAGAAATACAAATCATGTTGCATGCGGAAGCGCTGATGTTTTTTGATTGACTAGCGTGAGTGCTTGCCAGCATAGTCGGCTTTGGCTCCGAGGCTGTGATTTTATGCAGCCTGGACGCGTAATAGGATTTTGCATCAAACTGAATGTGATGTTCGTAGTACCGCCTTTAGGCGGAATAGTATCCAGCCGGCTAAAGCCGGTACTACAAACGGTTTGTATCGATTGATGCAAAATACTAGTAAGCGAGGAATCAATGGGGATCATCGACGCTCCTCGCTGACGCGTCGGGTTACCACTTGTTTAAGTACATGTTGATCAAGCAATAACCTGGGAAGGATCCGGTTTTTGTCGTTACTCCAGTCTTGGTTTTTGAATCTCGTTTACGCGACAATGATCGTGCTGGGTTCTCCGTGGCTGTTATGGCGTTACCGCAAAGGCAAAAACCGCAGAGGCTGGACACAGAAACTGTTCGGTAGAATTGATCTGCCGCTTGATTTCGCTTCGATCGCCACCGGCGAAAATAACGAGTTGATTTGGATTCACGCCGTCAGTGTCGGCGAAGTCAATCTGCTCGGAGCGATCCTTGCAGATTTGGCTCAACGCGATGTTGAATTATCAATCGCAATTTCAACGACAACCGAAACAGGCTACGACCTCGCGAGGTCAAAATATCCACAGCATTATGTTTTCTTTTGCCCATTCGATTTTACCTGGGCGATCAACAAGGCATTGAGCCGGCTTAAACCAGCTGCCTTGATCCTGACCGAGCTGGAACTCTGGCCCAATCTGATCGCGACAGCCCATCGGCGAGGAGTTCCCGTTGTCGTGGCCAACGGAAGGCTTAGCGAAAAAAGCACGCGGGGCTATCGACGCTTCTTGTGGTTGCTTAAATCCAGTTTCCAAAAAATATCATTGGTCTTGTGCCAATCCAAAACTTACGCCGATCGGTTTATTCAACTCGGCTGTCTACCAGCGGATGTTCGCGTGACCGGTAATGTGAAATTCGACGGTGTGCAAACCGATCGCCGAAACGTGGCCACTCGAGAGCTGGTTCGGCTCAGCAGTATTAACGAGTCGGATCGTGTTTTCCTTGCCGGCAGCACTCAGGTCGAAGAAGATTTGATCGCGGCCAACGTTTTTCAAAGTTTGGCTTCTAGTTATCCGGAACTGAGATTGGTGTTGGCGCCTCGTCATCCACAGCGAGTTGGAGAGTTGGTCGAGCGGCTGGACCAACTGGGGATCAAGACAGTGCTGCGCTCAAACTTGGCTTCAACGAGATCTGATTCTACAGAGTTATTTCAGCATGGCGCGTCTGGTGACCAAGGCAAGCCAATTTTGATCATCGACGTGATTGGCGAACTAGCGTCTTGGTGGGGGCGAGCCGATATCGCATACGTGGGTGGGAGCATGGGAGCCCGCGAAGGCCAAAACATGATTGAACCAGCTGCCTACGGGATTCCAGTTTCGTTTGGCCCCAGGACGAAGAACTTTAACGACCTGGTCACTGAGTTGCTTGCCAGTGACGCAGCGACGGTCGTCAGGGATCAAGCAGAGCTAACCGATTTTGTTCGCAGCTGTCTCGATGATTCAACTACTGCAAAATCGTCCGGCAGGCGGGCGCAACAAGTGGTTTTGAAACACGCCGGCGCATCAGCCAAAACGGTAGATGAGATTCTTGGTTTGATCCAAAGGTCGAAAGACGAACCGATTCGGCCAGGCATTTCCGAAGCGGCGTAAACAAAAGTGACGACGTCGTTTTGTCGCCCGCCGGCGGCTTGGGCGTGCGGCAGCATTTGAATTTGCCATTTTGAAGCTAATCAAGTCGCAAGTGCATGAAGCCGGAGCCCCTTTAATCAGAATCTTGAGCGGTAGATTATTCCCTGATGGCGAGTTCTCCGCCTAGGTCTTGTAGAGAATCGTGCTGAACGGGGTAAACATCCACGCCAACTCGCCGAGAAACACTCCAAACTCGAAAAAAAGCTACTTGCATTGTCTGCTTTAACAATTTCGCCAATTGAGAAATATGCCCGTCCAAAGTAGACTGGTCCAATTGCAATTTGGCGAATTTTCCGCCTAACGGTCGCGATCCTGCGATTGTCATTTAAACCCATTTGAAGTTCGAGGAGAGTGCCGTGGCCTCTGGTAAGTATTTGTTTACAAGTGAATCCGTCAGCATGGGACATCCGGATAAACTGGCCGACCAGATTTCCGATAGCGTTCTGGATGCAATGTTGGCTCAGGATCCTGCTAGTCGTGTCGCTTGCGAGACGATGGTCACAACTGGATTAGCTGTTATCGCTGGCGAGATTACATCCAAGGCCGATGTTGATATCGAAAAGATTGTTCGTGATGTTATTCGTGAGGTCGGTTATACCTCGGATGAAATTGGCATCGGTGCCGATACTTGTAAAGTCATGGTTCAGTTGGATCAACAAAGCCCGGACATCGCGATGGGTGTTGATGCCGATGGTGCTGGCGACCAGGGATTGATGTTTGGCTTTGCGTGTGATGATACCGAAGAGTTAATGCCGTTGCCGATTGCTCTTTCCCACAAAATTTTGGCTCGTCTCAACAAAGCTCGATTCGACAAAGAAGTCGACTGGCTTCGCCCGGACAGCAAGAGTCAGGTTACCGTCGAATACGACGGCTTTAAGCCAGTCCGAATCGACACAGTCGTTGTTTCAACACAGCACGCTCCATCGGTAACCAACGAAGAGATCAACGAGTTTATTAGAACCAAGATTGTTGAACCTCTTTTGCCAGCTGACCTAAACGATGGCAAGATCACCTATCACATCAACCCTACAGGCAACTTTGTGATTGGTGGACCTCACGGAGACTGTGGTCTTACGGGTCGAAAAATTATCGTCGACACCTACGGCGGCTGGGGTCGTCACGGTGGTGGCGCGTTCAGCGGTAAAGACTCAACCAAAGTCGATCGCAGTGCAGCTTATATGGCTCGCCACGTTGCCAAGAACATCGTTGCTGCTGGTTTGGCGTCGCGCTGCGAAGTCCAATTGGCTTACGCGATTGGTGTTGCTGATCCTGTTAGTGTCAACGTTGAAACAGAGGGCACTGGAACGGTTGCTGACAGTCTAATTTGCGATATCGTCAAAGAGCACTTCCCGCTCTCGACTCAGGGAATTATCGAGTACCTTCAGCTTCGTCGCCCGATCTTTCGCAAGACTGCAGAGGGCGGGCACTTTGGCCGTAATGATCCTGATTTCACTTGGGAAAACACTGGCGCTGCCAAAGAACTTGCTGAAAAAGCTGCTTCTTCTGCGTCGGCGTAGGTGGAAGCACGAATTGCCATTTGTAGCAAGTAACAATTAACTTAATTTAAGGGGCACATTGGTTGCCCCTTTTTTCGTTCGATTATTTCTTGCATGATCCGTCATCACTTTTATTTGCGTGAATTTCCTCTGTGCATGACTTGTCCAGACGTAGGGCACTTCCGTAACTAACGAGACACCGACTATGAGTAGAACCAACTTGGAAGAGCCATTGGGAGCTCAGGACGACGAGAGCTTTGTTGATCCCGAATTGATCCTTCAGCAAGTCCTCGAGAACCGGGATCTGGTGCAACATGTCACTCGAACACGGGAGTCTGGAGTTGAGACTATCGTAGGGTATTTTCGTCTTGAGTTTGAGGCAGGTCAGCAGCGCAGCGTATTGCATGTACCGTTTGCGCCACCTTTGAAAATTGTGCCACAGGTCGATGCGCACGTTACCGATTATGAAGATGTTCGAGTGCGCGTCACGGATTGTCAGAAATTTGGCGTTCGAACAGAAGTCATTCTTGATCAGGCAGCACAATCCCACCAAACAATTCTTGTTGAAATTGTCGCCACCGAGGCAGTGTAACTTCTCGATCTGGAGCCAAATACGGAGTTTAAATTGAAATCTCAACTGGAAGAAAAACTAAATTCGTTCGGTCAGGCTCATCTGCTACAGTTCTGGGACGAATTGAATGAGTCCGAACAAACCAGTCTGGGCGATCAGATCAACGAATTCGATTTTGAGTTGATCCAGTCGCTCTTCAAGGATAAGCAAGCCAGCGGGAACCAGTGGGCTGAGTTGGCTGCCAAAGCCGAGGTCCCACCGGCGATCACACTGAAAGATTTCGCCAATCCCGAATCGTATGACCAAGCGTACGCGCTGGGTAAGTCGGCGTTGGAATCGGGAAAGCTGGGAATGATTCTCGTTGCTGGAGGGCAGGGGAGTCGGCTTGGCTTCAACCATCCCAAAGGCATGTTTCCGATCGGCCCGGTCAGCGATTGCTCATTGTACCAAATTCACTTTGAAAAAGTTCTGGCTCGTTCCAGGCAATTCGGGGCAACGATTCCGCTTTACGTGATGACCAGCCCGCCGACTCACGAAGAAACGACAAAGTTTCTTACTGAGAATAACTTCTTCGGCATCCCGGAGTCGGACGTCAAGATTTTCTGCCAGGGAGTCATGCCTGCGGTCGACCAATCCGGAAAACTACTGCTGGAGTCAAAAGGCAAAGTCTTCGTCAGCCCCGATGGTCACGGTGGAACCTTGGGTGCGTTTGTCAAAAGTGGATGCCTCGACGATGCCAAGAGCCGAGGCGTGGAGCATATCTTTTACGGCCAAGTCGACAACCCGTTGATTCAAATTTGCGATCCGGCATTGATTGGGTATCACCTCAAGAGCGAAAGTGAAATGACCAGTCAGGTTGTTCGTAAAAACGAGCCAACACAAAAGGTTGGCAATGTCGTGCTGATTGACGACGCAGTCCAGATCATCGAGTACAGTGATTTGCCTGAACAGCATGCCAAACAGACTAACGAAGATGGCTCGCTCAAGTTGTGGGCTGGCAGCATCGCGGTGCATATTTTTGCCACGGAATTTTTGGAGCGATCAAGCAAGTCAGCTGATGCATTGCCGTTTCATCAAGCTCGGAAAAAAGTCCCGTTCATCAATGAGCTTGGGGCTCGTTTGAAACCCGGCCAGCCCAACGCGATCAAATTCGAGCGTTTCATTTTTGACTTACTTCCTTCGGCCAAGAATGCCATTGTTTGCGAAGTCGATCCGGCGGACGGATTTTGTGCGGTCAAGAACGCACCCCCAGCGCCCTCGGAAACTCCACAGCATGTCAAAGACGCAATTTCGGCGCTTCATACTCGCTGGTTAGAGTCTGCCGGAGCCACGGTGGAAGAAGGAACGCCGATCGAGATTAACCCGCTCTACGCACCTGATGCGACTGCTTTGGCGGCAAAAGTCGAATCTGGCACCAACTTCAATCAACCTACCTACCTTAAATGATGCTTTGGTAGGAGAATAATTTTAGCAGCTTGTGCTTGTTCTACTTGCTGTAAAGCTAAACCGGTTTAAAGTTCCAGACACTGTTTGGCAATTTCATATTAGACTCAGCGGCAAGGCGCTAGCCGCCGGTAACACAACCAACCGGCGGCTAGCGCCTTGCCGCTCACATTTAGCAAACAGGGCCCTAGTGTTGGCTTGAAGTTTT
>CAYSQZ010000004.1:47097-54105 GCA_964433035.1 uncultured Pirellulaceae bacterium
AGCGCCTTGCCGCTCACATTTAGCAAACAGGGCCCTAGTGTTGGCTTGAAGTTTTTAAAGATGATGCCAAACTCAAAACCAATCCGAACCAATTAGGTAAATTCAAAATGCTTCATGCAACGATCATGGCCGGTGGAGCCGGAACAAGATTTTGGCCCGCCAGCCGTAAGTTAACGCCCAAGCAACTGCTCACGTTGACCGGCGAGCGTTCGATGCTTCAGTCGACCGCGGACCGGCTTAAAGGGCTTTGCCCACCTGAGAATTTGTTGATCGTGACCAACAAGGTGCTGGTGGATCCCATCGCCAAGCAACTCCCCGAGATACCTCGCGAATCAGTCATTGGTGAACCGGCCAAGCGAGATACCGCGCCTTGCGTCGGCTTGGCTGCTGCTTGGGTTGCCGCCAAAGACCCCGATGCCACGATGGTGGTCATGCCCGCCGACCATGTGATCGGTCCCGATCATGTTTTTCAGGATGCACTTTCTCACGCAGCTGAGTTGGTTGAAACGGACCCGACGCGAATTGTCACGTTTGGAATCAAGCCCAGCTATCCGGCTGAAGTGTTCGGCTATATCGAAGCCGGCCAGCCAGTTTCTGGAACGAGAATTCCAACCTTCTCGGTCGAGCGCTTTCGAGAGAAACCCGATTTGGAAACCGCCAAGCAGTTTGTTGCAGCCGGATCGTTCTATTGGAACGCAGGAATTTTTGTTTGGAAAGCCCAGACAGTACTCGACGCCCTGGCCAAGTTTCAACCGCAGATGTTTGCGCATATTGACAAGATCCGTAGCTCAATCGGAACCGCGGATTTTGGGCAGACATTGGAAAAGGAATTCACGGCCATCGAGGGGACTTCGATCGACTACGCTGTGATGGAGCACTACGAGAATCGAGTCGTCGTCGAAGCTCCGTTTGATTGGGACGATCTGGGCAACTGGACTGCGCTGCCTCGTCTCAAAGGTGTCGATGAAGATGGCAACACAACCGATGGGCGCCATTTGGGGATCGATACCGAGAATACGATCGTGCGCTCGGACAACGGGCACTTGATTGTGACGGTCGGAATGAAAGACTGTATTGTGGTTCACACGCCAGATGCCACGTTGATCGCCAATCGAGAAGACGAAGCTTCGATCAAGAAGGTCGTCGCCGAGTTGCAGCGGTTGGATTTAACCGAGTATTTGTAGTTGGTATGCTAGTGGCCTGTCAGATCTGAATTGACGGGTGCCATGTTTACGCTTGCGTAAGCATGCTCACGCAAGCGTGAAGCATGGCCCCCGTTTGGCTATTCATTTCAGGTTTGAAGGACCACTAGTAACCAGCTCCTTTGGGAGAATAGCGAGCGAGGCACAAGCAAGCCGGAAGGTATGTTACCAATGCTTCAATGCAAATCGAAAGTCAGTTCGCACTTGCAAGCGTTCACTCGCTCCGGCTTTGCGCTGAAACTGTTGTTTGGTCTTCAACTCCAAATCTTCGTTTCGCTTTTTGCGCCGAGTTGCCAAGCCCAATTGCCTCTTTTCAATCCTCAAACCATGAACAAGTCCGGCAACAATCAACTTGGCGACGTTCCAGAAAATGAGCAGCCGCAGGGCTTCCCGAATTGGAAGCTAAAGACGCTTGGCGGCGCCCAATTTTGGACCGATGTTCAGTACGCAGGAAACTGGCGAATTCAGCAAAACTCAGAGACGAAACATCATCGGCTGTTGAATCAAAGTAACGTTAGAATGGCTTGGGGAAATCGGCTCCACTGTGACCGAAAACTGGATCAAGCGATCGCTCAGGGGCAAACGCAGTTGTGCTCGGGAAAGCTGGTCATCGTTATGCACGGCTTGATCCGTACCAATGGTTCGATGGCAACGATGGCGGAGTTCCTCAAAAGCCAGGGTTATTCGACCATCAATTTTCAGTACGCCAGTACGCGAAAGTCGGTTGGTGATCACGCAACTGCCTTACGCAGCATCATTGATAATCTTGGACCAGAGGTTAAAGAAATTTACTTTGTTGGTCATTCACTTGGCAACATCGTTGTTCGCCGATATCTCGGGGATACTCAAAATCAAGCCACCGGGGCTCAGGGCGATCCCCGTATCAAGCGGATCGTCATGATTGGTCCGCCCAATCAAGGTTCGGCGATGGCGCGGTTCCTGAAGAACAGTTTTCTGTTCGACAAGATCGCCGGGGTCAGTGGAGCGGAGCTTTCTCGCGGCTGGGATAAGCTTGCTCCCACATTGGCAACACCCGTGGTCGAGTTTGGGATTATTGCCGGCGGCCAAGCGTCCGAGAAAAACCTGAGCAATTTTATGCTTCAGGGGCCCGATGACTTTACCGTCAGCCTCGAAGAAGCCAAATTGGCTGGCGCTAGTGATTTGCTGGTGCGTCCGTTGTTGCACTCCACGATGATGCAGAAACCACTCGCTCTGGAGGCGACATTCAGCTTTTTCAAAAACGGGTACTTTGTTTCGGCGCAAGAACGAAATCCGATCCCTCTGGCCCAACAGCCATCAGCGGACGCTGGTTCCTTAAGCTCAAACTTGCCCAATCAATCGGGCGGGAGCTCAGAAAATTGAGTGACGGCCAGGACAAATCGCCTGCTCTCCCGCCGATGCCTCAGATTCCCAGCTCGGGTCGAGTGTGTGGCGTCGACTATGGTACCGTTCGAATCGGAATTGCGATCAGCGACCCAGGTCAATCAATCGCCAGTCCGTTGGAGACGTACAATCGTCGGACCCAGGCATTGGACGCCCAGTATTTTCAGCAATTGGCCAAGGCCGAAGAGCTGGTTGGTTTTGTGGTCGGATTGCCAGTTCACATGAGCGGTGACGCGAGTGAAAAATCTGTCGAAGCCGTTAAGTTCGGGGCTTGGGTTTTTGAGCAAACAGAAATCCCGGTTGCCTGGGTGGACGAGCGTTACTCAACCGCGATGGCTCGAGAGATGCTCGGTCAGTCAAACATGTCGGGAAAGAAACGCAAGTCGATGTTGGACAAACTTGCGGCTCAAATTCTGCTTGCGGCGTATTTGGAATCTGAGAACCAGAGTGCTGCGGCGCTGGACGACTAGATTCACGAACCGGCATCGTCGCTTTTGGCTCCACGAAAATCGCGGGGGCGACGCCGCCACTGATCAGCAATCTGTAGAAACACTCGCCACGCCGGATATCATGTTACTTTCGCGGAGGCTGACACTTCATTGGTAACCCGACGCGTAAGCGAGGGCGGATTCAGTTGCCGCTTTTTCCTCGCTTACGCGTCGGGTTACCATTATCGTTCCATGCGTTTGATAAAATCACAGCCTTGATGTGTCAGCGAGGAGCCTCGGTGAGCCCCGTTATTATTCCTCGCTTACGCGTCGGGTTACCATTATCGTTCCATGCGTTTGATAAAATCACAGCCTTGATGTGTCAGCGAGGAGCCTCGGTGAGCCCCGTTATTATTCCTCGCTTACCATTTGGCGGCGTTGTGCGCGAAGCAAATCACGGCACTGCGTGAAGAACTCCTGGAAATCGGAACGCTGGTAATCGGCGTATGTCCAGCGGCTCTTTTCCCATTTGCCGGCTTTGAAATAGAGCGTTACCTCGGCAAAAATTCCCTGCTGCAAGTAGATCCGGTGATCACGATTCTTGGTGGTCGCCAAAACCAATTTGGCCTCAGTAATGTAGCCTGGGTCGATATTGACTGGCCTGGCTTCTGCGGCGTCGGATAGCTGGTTGAACTCCTGCTCCCATTGATTGGAAGTCACTTTGGCTGAAGCAATTTGCTCTGGATTGATTAATGGCTCAAACGCGATCAGCTGTTTTTGCAGCCCGGCTCCCATCGTTTTCTCATAAAAGCTGGTCTCCTTGAAATCGAACAAAGGGCTTTTGATGGCAACTTCGCCCCAAAGACCAGAAGCTTTCTCGATCGACCATTGGATCGCCTCTGGATATCGGCTGGTGATAGCGGCGATTAACATCACCGGTTTGGGTTTAGAGATCTCACCCATCTGTTGGTCTCAGCTACTGAAATGGTTGCGTGTAAGGTCACACTTTATCGCATCCTTGTTGGCCTGATAAAAGGCCCGCGGTCGAATTTGGGATCTGCCCAATGTTGGCAAATTCGGTTAAAATTTCGACGAAGCTGGCTTGGATTGATTTTCCAGCCAGTTTTTTGAAGTCAGACATTCAAGCAGATGAGGTAGTACGATGGCGCGTGTCCAGATTCCTGATGAGAACCGGGAGATCGGCGAACCCGCTGAGATCAAGGCGTTTCTGAAGCAACACGGCATTGAGTTTGAGCAATGGGATGTGGCGGGTCGTATCGGTGACGATGCAACCAACGAAGAAATTCTTGAAGCTTACTCTCCTGAGATTGATCGACTTAAGCAGGCCCATGGTTTCGTAACTGCCGATGTTATCAATGTCTCGCCGGCAACTCCCGGGCTGGACGAAATGTTGGCCAAGTTTGACAAAGAGCACCTTCATACCGAAGACGAAGTGCGGTTCACCGTTGAGGGCTCAGGTGTGTTTCACATCCACCCCGAATCGTCGCCGGTTTTCAGCGTGACGGTTGAGTCGGGCGATTTGATCAGCGTGCCCAAAGGAACTCATCACTGGTTCAATCTCTGTACCGACAAACGAATCCGCTGCATTCGACTGTTCGAAGACATGTCTGGTTGGACGCCGCATTACATGGACGAACCGGTTCACGAAAAGTACTCGCCGTTGTGCATGGGACCGAGCTATCTCGAAGGCGATCAAGGCGAAGAAATCGAAATCGCCAAGTTTTAGAAAACATTTTTATGCCTGAAGTCAAAGCGCAAGGAATTTTACTCGACATCGAAGGCACGACCTCGTCGATCAGTTTTGTTTACGACGTGATGTTTCCTTATGTGCGCCAAAACGTCGAGTCATTCCTGGAATCGAGTTGGGACGAGCCCGCGGTTCAGGAGTGTCTGCCGTTATTGGCCACGGATCTTGAGAAAGAATCGGTCGAGCATTGGTTAGGTGAGTTGTCGATTGACCAGCGAAAATCTGCGGTTGCCCAAGGCGTGATTGAATTGATGGACGCTGATGTCAAAGCCACGGGTCTTAAGCAGCTTCAAGGTTTGATTTGGAAAGATGGATTCACCAGCTCGCAGATGGTGGCTCATCTTTACGACGAAGTTGCCCCATGTATCAAGTCTTGGAAGCAGTCGGGCGCTGACGTGCGAATCTATTCCTCGGGAAGCGTTCAGGCCCAGCATCTGTTTTTCGGGCACACCGTAGCTGGGGATTTGCTGGACCAGTTCTCGGGGCACTATGATACGAAAACTGGGCCCAAGCGTGAATCGGCCAGCTATGAAACGATCGCCGCGCAGTTCGATTGTTCAGCAGAAGCGATTTTGTTCGTTAGTGATATAGTTGAGGAACTCCAAGCCGCCAAAGAAGCCGGACTACAAACGCTGCTCAGTAGTCGTCCGGGTAACAAGCCGGTGCCGCCAGATCATGGCTTCGAAACGATTCGTGGGTTCGATGAAATTGAATTGACCGTTGCTTGAAGCAGTTTTCTCCGCCTCGCTTGCTAGCACCAACTTCTAATTGTCTGCAATATTTCCGAACCAGAATCGGTCCGGCTACGTAAATTTATCCGACCCTTCTACGGCAGGTTTTTTCTGCTCTCACAATTGTTTTCGCTGTACTCCATGACGGAGTTTCTTTGTTTGAATTTGCGCCTGATCAGGAGAATGGGTGCATTTTCGTCCGTCTTGGATGGAGCGATCGATGTTTGGCCGTTTTGAATTTTCACTTCTGTTAATGGCAGTTGTGGCATCCAGCAGTTTTTTTTCTGACACGATTGATGCAGACGAACCACCGATCAAGTTCGATGTTCCTGCATTGGTCGCAGTTGGCGAAGTAGTCGTCGCAAATCACTCCGGTAGCCACCGTTCTGGAGGGCGTCCAGCGGCAAATGAGAAAATCATTCGAGTGGTGATTCCGGTTTCGTCGGAAGTGCGAAACAGCGATCGCGGGAACGTCGAAGAATTTCGTTTCGACGTTTTCTGGAACCGCAACGCTTATCCGATCGATGACTATGCTCCGCAGACGCAAACGGTCAGCGATATTGAAGGCTTGATATCGTTCGAGAACGTTCATGAACGAAAACGAGGTCTCGGGATCGACTTGGAAACAGGCTATCAGGATTTGGCTTTGGGGAAAGCTGAAGCCGAGTTTTCAAAAAATACCAGCACTAAAACCAGATACAACGAAGTGCCACAGCACGATGTTTTGATTGCCAGCGGTACGGTGCGCCGTGGAACCGGCGCGTTTTTTCGATTCCATCCTTCCCGGCGAGAGACACTCGAGGGAGGTCGCGATCTGGTCGTTGACTACCGAGTCCCGCTTTCGTGGCGAGGCGGGGTGTTGAAAGTCGAATGTCGAGCCCAGGGGCAACGAAAGGTAATTGGATCGTGGCATGAGACGTTTCAGGAAAGCCGCTCATTTGTTGTGCCAATTTATCTCGACAGAGACGATCAGGCGTATCAAGCCGCAATGAGCTTCGCGCAGACCGAGCAGAAACTTCGTGCCAACTGGGCGCAACATCTCCAACGGGACCAACGAAAGCAGCCGTCGACTTTGTTGGGGATTTTCAATGCTTCGTCGAGTTTGCGAAATTTGCCTAAACAGTGGATGCATTATTTGATTCAATCGGGTAACGATGTGTACCTCACCAGATATCGATCGCTGCTACCCGATTCGATTGCCGTGGCAGCCGAAGATTTTGTCGCCGCCCGCCAAGGATTGTTGAAGCTGAGCCGTTAGTTGTCATAGTGTGGCCTTTGGCTCGAGCTTCTTTGACAAAGTATTGCGGCGAGATCGCCCGTTAATAGCAGACTCACGTTCCAAATCCGGGGGAAGTCGATTCCAACAGATTGGCCAGACGTTTGCAGCGGTCTTCATTATGCTCCATGAGCATGACCGTGAAACCCTCTCGCTCAAGCGTCTGCGGCCAGCGCCATGCTGCGATGTTCGCTCGCAAACCCCAACGGGGTTTAATCAA
>CAYSQZ010000004.1:54205-60016 GCA_964433035.1 uncultured Pirellulaceae bacterium
TCAAGAACCTTGGGCTATTGATCTAACGCCTTTGGCGTAAACCTCGAACGGCGCTTCTTCGCCGCGGCAAACTCGTTCGTTCGCCACTAATTCTCGCTGAATCCGACTTTGGCCGTTGAGTCAATTGCCAAAGGATTCTGGATATATTCGCGGTGACAGTCCGAGCAAAGGTCAAACCGGCGGACTTGATAGGCGAACTGACTAATTTCTTCCTTCTCGGAATCGTCGAGCCGTTCAAGAATTTCGTTTAGTTCCTCGAGATGCTCGCGGTCTTCATGAGTCTCGAACTCGGATGAATCAAGCGCGACCTGGACTTCTACTTTGACCGAGTAACGGATCTCCTCATCCAGTTCTATCGATCGTCTACAGCGATCGCACGAATAGTGAATCATGACTCTCTTCCTTTGAGAAAACTCTTCGGCTCTTCAGCCGGCAGTAACGAACTTAGTCCTTCGAGAACATACTACTTTGCTTTTAAAACAACATGCAAGGAATTTCTTGACTACTTCAAAAATTAAATTGACTCATTCTGGTTTTATTTTTCGATAAGGTTTTTGAATGAGAATAAGTTGCAGACTTGTGTATGAAATTGCGCCCCCTGAAAGTGGGTTCTTTCAATTTGCCAGCATGCGCGATCCTTGTTTCGATACTCCGGGCAAGCGAGAAAAAGACGTGTCTAGGGTTGACGTGATAGCAATACCGTGGCGCGCTAGTTTAGACTATCGGCGTTCAATTGCTCTTGCCGTTGTTCATACTTTTTGAACAGCCGTTGGTGGCGACTGGATAGATCGATTTTACGTCCTTGGATAAAGGCGTGTTCGACTTTGGTGAACGTTTCCAACGGCGAACCGTCGGTAACGATCAGGGTCGCATCTTTCCCCAATTCGAGACTTCCGACGCGGTCGGCAACACCAAGAATTTGGGCTGGATAAAGTGTGATCGCGCGAATGGCTTCCTGGGCATCCAAGCCATACGCGACCGCTGTTCCAGCGTGATACGGCAAGATTCTGGTATTCCACGTTCGGCTGCGATCAGTCCCGGAAATGCAAAATTTGACTTTCGCTTTTGCAAGTCGCGCCGGCAAAGTGTAAGCAGCGTCATAGTCATCGTCGGTGCGCCGAGGAAGTCGGAAGACCGCCGAAATGATAACGGGAACATCGTGCTTGTTCAGCAGGTCAGCGCAAACTTCGGCATCGTATCCGCCGAGAATAATAAGCTTTAACTTCTGTTCAACTGCAAACGCAACAGCAGACTGGATTTCGACAGCGCGATCAGCTCGAACCATGATCGGCATTTTGCCATCGACAACATCGGTCATTGCTTCGAGTCGCAAATCGAATGGTTGGTCATCGGGGGCGCTTTTTCGCAGATCGCGATAGGCTCTGGCCTGGTCAAACAGTTTGCGAACCCCACGCAAATTTTCAGCTTGACGTTTCTTGTATTCTTCAATTTCCTTTTTTGACATCCTGCGGGCACGTCTGGGCGAAAGCGACTGGCTGGGCCAGTTGATTTGCATCGCAGCCTCGGGCAGCAACGCCATGTCTTCGTAAGTCCAGCCGTCCATCTGCAATATTGCTGATTTTCCGGAAACCAAACCACCACCGGGCGCGGTCAACGCCAGCAAAATACCGTTGGCGCGAGAAACGGGAATCACGACGTTTTCGGGGTTAACCGAGCTGATTGCTTTGGCGTTGGGATTCACATCGCCGATTTCGTCGAAGTCTCGCGTGGCCCGAACAGCGCCGATTTCCGTCAGGCCCATTTGCGAATGAGACTCGAACAAGCCCGGATACACGTGCTTCCCTTTGATAGAGATACTCTTGGTATCCTCGGGCAACTCGACATCGTCACCGACTCCTGTAATCTTTCCATCGGCGAACAGCAAAGTTCCACCTTCGTAGGACTCTCCCGAAACGGTGTGGATCGTGCCGCCCACCAGCGCGATTGTCTCGGTTTGCTTTGCGGCAGGAATCTCCTGAGCATGTGCAGCAACAAACGTTATCGATGTGTGTGCAAGTACGATAAGTACCAAGTTGACGAATTTTATATTCATAGAAATATCAAGTTTGTGTTTTAGTGTTGCGCAGCCTAGGTTTACTTTTCGGTAGATTGTTGTGCGTGAGTGTGGCCTTGATGTAGACCATCAAACTGACGGCCATCGTAGTGGTGACCGTCCATGCCGCAATGTTCGTCGTACCGAGGCCATAGTTTCGCCGAGTCGACCGTCGAACGATCCTTGGACTTCATTTCTTCCCCTGAAGCGAGAACCTTTTGAATCAATGCGGTCCGCATTTTCTGATTTTGCTTTCGCAATTTAATGTCTTCGTCTAAGTCGAAATATCTGCGTCCATCGACCCACGTTTGCTCGCACTTGGAAAGATTGGAAAGTGGATGGCCGCTCCACAAAACCAGGTCAGCGTGCTTGCCCGATTCAATCGAGCCGACCCATTTATCGATTCGCAGTTGCTTCGCGGGGTTTAATGTCACAAATTTGAGCGCTTCTTCCTGTGACACGCCGCCGTAGCGAACCGCTTTGGCAGCTTCCTGATTTAAGTGCCGGGCCAACTCAGCATCGTCGCTATTGAAACTGACGCAAACACCGGCGCGATGCATCAATGCTCCCGCGTGCGGAATCGCGTCTTTAACTTCGTATTTGTATGCCCACCAATCGGAAAACGAACTTGCCATCGCTCCATGTTCTGCCATTTCCTCAGCGACTTTGTAGCCTTCAAGAATGTGCTGAAAGGTTCCGATTGTGATGCCATGATCGTCAAGGATTCGAATCAGTGCCAGAATTTCATCCTGCCGGTAGCTGTGGCAGTGAATCCATCGTGTGCCCTCGACAATTTCGGCAATCGTTTCCAGCTCCAGGTCTTTTCGCGGCGGCAATCCTTTGCCTGTCTCGGCCCATGATTTTTGCCGGGCACGATACTCTTCGGCGGCACGAAACGCGTTTTCGATGATCTCGGCAACCCCCATGCGTGTCTGCGGGTAACGGTCCGATGGTTTGGTCACGTTGCTTCTTTTAACGTTTTCTCCAAGCGCAAACTTGATGCCGGCAGGTGCCTGAGAAAATTTCATTTCCTCATCGAGCAAGCCCCAGCGCAATTTGATTACCTGGTTTTGTCCGCCGATTGGGTTGGATGATCCATGCAAAATATTGATCGTTGTGACGCCACCAGCAAGTTGCCGATAAATGTTCATTGAATCTGCATCGATAAAATCACCGATGCGGACTTCGGCAGTTATTGCTTGACTCGATTCGTTGATACCGCTGTCGGTCGCCGAATGTGAGTGGCAATCGATGATGCCAGGGGTCAAATGTTTTCCCGTTCCATCGATGGTGATGTCAGCCTCTGGCAATGGTTGGCCATCAGTGAAAACTCCTATTATTTCTCCGTCACCAAAAAGGACTGCACCGTTTTCAATTTTTCCATCTTGGGCACAGGTCCAAATCGTAACATCGGTAATCAAGACTGATTCGGGTTGCTCGGGGATCGACTGGCGACCGAAAGCTCCCATGGGAAAGTTGACGGGAAAGGAAGCACTTTTAGGCTCAGGGGACTCAGGTTTGTCCTTGTCCTGATCTGAAGTGTCTTGGTCAGTATTGGCGTCTTCCTCTTGCGGCTCGGTGTCTGGTTTATCAGCCGTTTCTTCTTCAGCTTCAGCAGCTGTTTCTTCTTCAGGCGGTAACTTTTTCGCGGTCGCCTTTTTGGACTTTCCGTCTGGCAAAATGATCCGTCCACTGGCGTTGTCATCGGAGTCAATAATCAGGGAAAGCTGAGCAATCCCCTGGTGTCCAAATTCGGTAGAATCAAACGCACCCGTCAGGCGAGTCCCGTCGAGCGAGGCAGCGCTAAGTTTTATTTTTTTGTCCTTTTCTTTTGAGTCTTTGGTTTCTTCGTCGGATTTTTTGGCTTTGGGTTGGTTGCTGTCGGTAACAAAATCAGCGGTAACCTTGTTTTTCTTGGTGGTGACGTTGAGCAGCAGTTTCTTCATTTGCCCTGCACTATCTACCTCGATCTCCCATGTGCCAGAGGCATGACGAAGCGGTTTTTCCTCAAACTGGTACTGTGTTCCAGCGACCCACGTTTGAGTGATTTTTGATTTTTCTTCGAACAGCGTTTTGTCAGAAACGATGAAGTTGGCGAGCTTCCCTTTTTCAATCGTGCCTATTTCGTCTTCCAACCCAAGAAGTTTTGCTGGATTGATCGTGAGCGCATCCAATGCCGTTGCGGAGGCCAGACCACGCTGGACTGCCTTTCTCACTTGCTTCAAATAGCTACCGACGTTGTCCAGTCCATTGGAAGTGAAACTGAATTTAACTCCGGCCTTGGCCAGTTGGGCCGGGTTCTCGGGGGCCAAGTCCCAATGCATTAGTTCTTCAAGTGAAACTTCTGAGGCTGACTCTGGAGAAGAAACGACCGGTGGCTTCGGGAAATTGACTGGGACAATCAGGTCACGTGGAAGGTCAGCAATCTCTTCCAAGTGCCGATATTCCTGACCGCTTCCAACCAATACCAACCGCAATCCAAATTCACGGGCAAAGCGATCGGCGCGAAGGGCAAAAATCTCGTTGGAGGTTTTCGCCCAAATCGCTTGCTCTCCACTAATCACCGTTTGAAGTGCTTCCAGAGCGCTGTTGGTTTCAGGGCGGTCAATGTTACTCGTGGTTTTGGCAACCTGATGTGCTTTGCCATACCACTGGGCATCGAGCATCGTTTGTCTTGCCAGGGCTACAGCGCCCATCGGAGAATTTGGATAGCCGCGGCCAAAACTGCGATCGACGGTAAGACGAACATGCTGTGCAACATCGGCCGCCAGTATCGCTTGTTCGCGCTCGATGGGTGCTGCAAGCAAAACAGCGCTCTGGCCTCGAACAACACCACCGTCTGGAACAAACAATCCTGCGGTGATTCCTGACTTGCGAAGATCTTCGTGTTCGATCTCATCCATGTCGAACCATTGAGATACTTTCAATTGTGGTCGAATGTTGTCGTTCCAATAGGCGGTCCCGGAGACAGACGTCCACTCAACAGAAAAATCAAGATGCGGATCAATCAAGCCTGGATAAACATGCTTGCCAGCCAAATCGATGACCTGAGCACCATTGGGAATGTCGATCGGAAAAGCGTCACTGCCCACATCAGCAATCCGTTGACGAACTACCAGAATCGTTGCGTTCTCAATCGTCTTTTGTGAATTGACATGAACGGTGGCTCCTTGGAGCGCGAAAACGGCAGGAGGATTTTTGTCCAATCCTTCCCTTGGCTCGGTGGTTTGTTGGCCAGCGGCCGGAAGGATTAGGACACAGTTTAAAATCAGCATCAATCCAAAATAGAAAGCGCTGCCCAATTCCAAGCGAATATTCAAAGTGCGTCTCATGATTTTTGCGGTCTGATTTTGGCAGGATCTAAACTCCCACTATAGCATGGAGCCAAGCGAAATCCTTGGTCCAGACTTGCTGCGTGCCGGGGGGCAACGTCAAAAATTCATACCTTTGGAAAGCATGACGACGGTTGAAACGATAGAACCGCATTGTTTGTTGGCGGTTAGACCAACATGTCTCGCCAGAGAAAGAGCACATGTGAGCCTGATTTGAGATCGGGCGCAGCAACCCATTGGTGAAGATTGACACCAAATAGTGTTCCCCTCTCTCTGCTGCTTCAGCCCGAAAGAATCTGCGGTTTGCGAAGACGAGTTTCGGGGCGTGATTTATCGCTTGCGTTTTTTCTTTGAAGATCGCTGCGATTTTGATTTCTTCTTGCTAGATTTCTTCTTGCTGGATTTCTTTTTGCTGGATTTCTTTTT
>CAYSQZ010000004.1:60116-61797 GCA_964433035.1 uncultured Pirellulaceae bacterium
TTGCTGGATTTCTTTTTGCTGGATTTCTTTTTTGTCTTCTTGTTGGACTTGTTCTTTCCGCCACTTTTCTTTTTTGGCTTGGACTTAACCTTGTCGTCCTTACTTGAAGATTTTTTCTTTTTCTTTGCCTTGTCGTCGGGCGATTTATTTTTCGACTTCTTCTTTTTACGTTTCTGACCTTTTTGGGGGCCAGAAGCTCGTCGCTCTTCCCAAGCGATGTTATCTGATCTACGTTTGGACTTAGATAGCCGTTTGGGTTTTGATTTGTCCTTTGATTTGTCTCTTGATTTCTTCCTGGTTTTTTCCGAGGAGCCCAATCGGGATCTTGATTTAAAGCTCGTCGATCCCTCTCTACGCCGAGTTGCGTTGTCGCGTGATGGCTCAACTCCGAAAATTTCAAACTCAAGCATTCGTTTGTCAGGATCAACGACCGCAACTCGAACTTGAATCTGATCTCCCAACCGGTATTCGTTACCGGCCTTGTGCCCCGAAAGGGTTCTGGTGCCTCGTTCGTAATGGTACTTATCGGGTGGCAGGTTGGTGAGTGGTATCAGTCCTTCGGCCGGAATCTCCATGCCCTGAGCGAACAAGCCGAAGGCTTCGACACCGGTAATGACAGCTGTCATCCGCTGCCCAATTTTATCGGACATGAAATTCAGGAGTTTGAGTTTAATCAAATCACGCTCGGCATCGGCGGCGCGTTTCTCCAGATCACTACAATGCTTACCCAGCATCGCCAAGCGGTCGTAGTCGGAATCCGGTTTCTTGCCATCGATGAGGTCGCCGACCATACGATGGATAATCAAGTCGGGATAGCGGCGAATGGGAGACGTAAAGTGGCAATAGTTTTCGCTATTGAGCGCGTAGTGTCCGACTTCTTCTGGCCCGTAGGTCGCCTTTTGCATGCTGCGCAAAACCGCATAGTGAATGGCGTGACGCTCGGGCATGTTCTCAGATTCTTCGATCACACGTTTGACTTCGTACCGGCTCTTAAGCGAATCGGCTTCAATGCCCAGCTGATTAATAAACTCAGACAGTTCCTGAACTTTGGATTCTGAAGGCTGCGGGTGAACCCGACGCATGTAAAACAACTCCAGATCAGCCATCCGCTGGGCAACGGCTTCATTGCCAGCGAGCATGAATTCTTCGATTACTTGATGGCTCTCAGTGTTGTCGACCGTGTGCGCGCCCGAAACGCGTCCGTCGTCATCGAGGTCAATTTTGACTTCGGGGAGAATTAAGTTGATCGCGCCACCGTCCATCCGCCGCTTGCGAAGCTTCATTGCCAGGGTGTGCATGTCGCGAACGAGCTGAAACACTTCGGGTGAAAGCTTTTTCTTCCAGGGGCGGTCATCCTCCAAGTATTCGTCAATTTCTTCGTAAGTGAAGCGATGTGCCGATTTGATCGCGCCGCGATGAAGTTCCGTGTTGATCGGTATGCCTTCGTCGCTGAACTCGATCAGCGCAGTCATACAGTAGCGAACACGATTGGGTTGAAGGCTGGCGAGATTGTTGGAGATGATTTCGGGAAGCATCGGAATGACGCGATCGGGCAGGTAGATGCTGGTCGCCCGAGCGTAAGCTTCATCATCGAGATCAGATTTAAGCGGCACAAAGTGCGACACATCGGCGATGTGGACGCCAAGTTCCCAGTGTCCATTCTCAAGCCGTTTGAGTGAGA